>JAZNSB010000001.1:0-12370 GCA_045590955.1 Alphaproteobacteria bacterium
CAATCTACCAAATCTATGATTGATGAAAGATGTGTTGGGTTGTAACCACATGTGTGCAAACCTATTTTATATCCCATAGATTTTACCTGCTTTATGGCATCTGATAAAGCCGGTTGCATTAAAGGTTCTCCGCCGGAAAAAACTACCGCATCCAAAACATTTTTACGCATTTGTAAAAAGTTTACAAATGCATCCCAATCAAAATCTGTGCTTTTTTGTTGTATTTGCAAGCTTTGATTATAGCAAAAGGGGCATCTTAAAGGACACCCCTGCATAAATACTACTGCACTTATTTGTTCAGGAAAATCAACGGTAGAAAATGTTTCAACTCCACCTATTACTATCCTGTCTGACATTTATTCTGCCGCCAAGCTCAGTGCTTCTTCTGTGTGAATCTTACTCTCTAAAAAGCATTTTCTGGAATAAAATTCTGATTTTTTACCCTGATTAAATTCTGAAACAGGTCTGTGATATCCCATCACTCTGGTCCAAACTTCGCAAGGTTGACGCTCTTCATCTGTTAATCTGATATCTTCTATATTTATAGTATTCATTTGTTTCTCCTATTGGTTAAATTTTATTCCTATGCAACACCAGTACTTGATGATGCGGCTGCTTTTACTTTTTCTGCCTTAAGCTCTGCGTCACAGATTGGGCAGAATTTATGCTCCCCTGCGATATATCCGTGTTTTGGACATACTGAGAATGTTGGAGTAACTGTAATATATGGTAACCTATAATTGGTCAAAACTTTCTTAACAAGGTCTCTACAAACTTTTGCTGAAGAGATTCTTTCACTCATGTAGAGGTGCAAAACCGTTCCTCCGGTATATTTAACTTGGAGTCTGTCTTGCAAATCAAGAGCTAAGAAAGGATCATCCGTAAAGCCAACCGGCAATTGAGATGAATTGGTATAATACGGAGCTTCTTTAGTACCTGCTTGAATAATACCGTCAAATCTTTTCTTATCTTCTCTGGCGAATCGGTATGTTGCACTTTCTGCCGGAGTTGCTTCAAGATTATACATGTGTCCGGTTTCTTCTTGCATTTTTACCAATTTTGCTCTGATATGATCCAAAAATCTCTCTGCAAAATCTTGACCGGCCGGGGTTGAAATGCTTTCTTGATCATTGGTAAAGTTTCTTATCATTTCATTGATACCGTTTACACCAATGGTTGAGAAGTGGTTTCTTAATGTACCCAAATATCTTTTGGTAAATGGGAACAAACCGCCAGCAATAAGTTTTTCAATTAATTTGCGCTTTAATTCCAGACTGTTTTGTGCCAAATAAAGCAGTTGATCAAGTCTTTCATATAAAGAAGCTTCATCACCTTTGAACAAAAAGCCCAATCTTGCGCAGTTAATGGTAACAACACCAACAGAACCTGTTTGTTCTGCAGAACCGAACAAACCGTTTCCTTTGGCTTGAAGTTGTCTTAAGTCAAGTTGCAAACGGCAACACATACTTCTGATTTGTCCTGGTTTTAATACAGAATTGATAAAGTTTTGGAAATAAGGCAATCCGTATTTTGCCGTCATTTCAAACAAAAGTTCTGTATTTTCATCTTCCCAAGGAAAATCTTCTGTTATGTTGTAAGTTGGAATCGGGAATGTAAACGGTCTGCCCTTGATGTCTCCTTGCATCATAACCTCTATGTATGCACGGTTAATCATTTCCATTTCTTTTTTCAAATCACCATACGTAAAGTCAACTTCTTTTCCGCCGATAAGAGGGTGTGTGTTTCTTAAATCTTCAGGGCATACCCAGTCAAAAGTAAAGTTGGTGAATGGTGTTTGAGATCCCCATCGTGAAGGCACATTTAAGTTATAAATAAGTTCTTGCATAGCCTGTTTTACTTTTTCATAACTTAGGTTGTCTGCTCTGATGTATGGAGCCAAATATGTATCTACAGATGAAAATGCTTGTGCACCAGCCCACTCATTTTGCAAAGTACCCATAAAGTTTACCATTTGTCCTACGGCTGCGCTCAAATGCTTTGGTGGGCCTGCTTCAATTTTGCCAGGGACACCGTTGAAACCTTCATGCAAAAGATTGCGCAAAGACCAACCGGCACAATATGCTGCAAGCATATCCAAATCATGAATATGAATATCGCCGTTTCTGTGAGCTTCTCCAACTTCTGCCGGATAAACATTGCTCAACCAGTAATTGGCTGTTACCTTACCGGAAACGTTTAATATCAAACCACCGTTAGAATATCCTTGGTTGGCGTTTGCATTAACTCTCCAGTCAAGTTTTTCAAGATATTCATTAATAGAGCTTTCTACGTCAATCATTACTTTGTCGGTATTTCTAACTCTATGACGTTTGTCTCTGTATAAAATATATGATTTACCGGTAGTAAAATAGTTGGCACTAATCAAAACCTGTTCAACAATATCTTGGATATTTTCAACAGAAGGCATGGTGTTTGTATATTTGTGTCTGATAACCTTTAAAACCTGTGCTGTAAGGAGTCTTGCTTCTTCTTCTCCAAACTCTCCCGTAGCAGTTCCGGCTTTTCTGATGGCATCCAAAATTTTTTCACTGTCAAATACAGACAATGAACCATCCCTTTTGATTACATGTTTGCTTAATTTTGTATTATCATTTGAACGTTTCTGTTCTAAGCTTTCATCTGTCACTTTGCTCTTCCTTATATTAGTAGTTAAATCAAATATGGAATACCATATATAGTATTAAAAAAATGTAAAGACACTATATATTGTATACACAATTTATTTTTTGTAGCTACCGGCTTGATAATTTTTTGCCATAGAAACAACTTTATGGTTGGTATTGTGCGAAAAATAAATATCCTTCTCAACCGAATTATTTTTGTTTTATCCTATTGACACTTGTATCTTATTATATTTGTTGAATAAATTTTTTTTTCATATGTAGATAAATATATTAACAATTTTAAATATATCGTAAATTCAACAAGTTATCTAAAGGTTAAAATCCACAAGCTGTTGATAATTTGTGCACAAAAAGATATTTTTTTTATTTTTTAAAAGACTCGTTTGTTTTATTGATTTTAGATATTAAAGACAAAAAAAATACCCAAAAAAATACATATTTTCGGACATTTTTTAATCTTTATTTTTATCAATTTTAATCTTCAGATTTTTTTGTAGTCAGAATCGATTCATCAGTACTTGGAGAATCGATGGTTTCTGAAATTGTATAATCTTGCATAAACCAATGCCCCAAATCTATGTCTGCACACCTTTTGCTGCAAAACGGAAAATACGGATTATCTTGCTTTGGTGCCAATTTGTGGCATATGGGGCAAGAATTTACTTTTTTAACATCTGCCATGCATAACCTCTTTTAGTGTTGGTTTTCTTCTAGGTCTGACAATTTCAACAAGTCCGGCTCTGCTCAATCCACACACATAGGAATCCGCAGAATTTTTCTTTAACTCCTGAATCAAAAATTCTATAACCGGCTTCATATATTTATATTCTGAAGATCCTGCAAAATCCACAACTATCTTGCCAGATAAATTTCTTAAAACAATTTGCTCGGCAATAACTGAAGATGCTTCCATGTTCAGGCGATTTATTTGGCCGTGTCCGCCGTCTGCTCCACTATCTACATCTATGCTTACACAAGCTTTGGTTTCTTCTATAAATAATCTTCCACCACCGGGTAGCATAACTTTTGGTTCAAGGGCCTGAAAAATTTGTTCTTCTATATCAAAACATTTAAATACGTCTCTTTGGACTCGGATGTCATATTTGTTTGGTAACATATCCGCCAAATTTTGACTATTGGTTATGATGCAATTTAAGTCTTGCTGATGTGCTTTGATATAATCAAATATAATATGGTTTCTTGATTTTAACAAAGACGGAGACTGTGCGCTTTTGCTTTTTGAAACAATATCTTCAAAAACAGATTTAAGTTCTTTCATTTGAGAAATAATGTCTTCCGCTGTTGCTTCAACGCAAGATGTTCTAAGAATCCATCCCTCCTGGCCGTCGGTATGTGCACAGATCAAATCTCTATATTCTTGTGCTTTGTTTTTATCCGTGATTTTTGAAGATACTTCTATATCCATTCTGTATGGACAATATACCAAATATTGCCCAACAATTTGCAAAGATCTTATAACTTTAGCCCCCTTTTCTGCTCTTGCTTCTTGAGAAACTTGCACAACAACTTTATCTCCTTCCGAAAGTGCAGAAAAATTGGCAAATTTATCTGAACCATTTAAAAATGCATCTTGATTTTGACCAATGTTTATCATGTACCCGCATTGTCCATTTACCAGCTCTATTTTTTTGGTTACAGTACCAAGATATATATTACCCTCAGTGGCAACATTATAATCCGTAATATCTATGCTTTTTAATTTACCATCAGATAAAAGTGCTATTTTACTTTGTACCGTACTTTGTTCGCACAAAATGGTATCTATATTCATCTTATTCCAGCCCCTTCTAATAAATTTTTTGTTTCATACAAAGGAAGTCCAACACATGAGCTGTATGAACCGATAATTTTACGAACATAAGCTCCCATTAAACCATCTATTTTATATCCGGCGCACCCCTGCCATTCTTTGGTATCAACATACTCTGCAATTTGCGAAGGAGACATTGATTTTACAATAAGACGAGTATCATTTACTCTGACAGTAGCTTTGCCATGAGCATTTACCACGCAAACTGCAGTGATAACGTGATGTCCTTTGCCGGAAAGCTTTTGCATGACCTTTGTTTGTTCTTGAGCATTTTGTGCTTTTCTGATAATTTGGCGTCCCGCAACAATGATTGTATCTGCAGACAAAACCACTCTACCAGGATATCTTGAAGCAACATTTAAACCTTTTTCCAAAGCCATACGTTTTACATATTGGGTGGGTTTTTCTTTATCAAAAGGAGTTTCATCTATATCTGCAGTTACAATGTCTTTTGGAACAAAATTAATTTGTTCCAAAAGAGCTTTTCTGTGAACTGAGCCTGATGCTAAGATGAAATTTTTAGTATTCATCATCATAGGTTTTTTCAAGTCTTTCGTGTCTTTCTTGAGTTTCAATAGACATGGTAGCAATAGGACGTGCTTCAAGTCTTTCTAAACCAATAGGTTCTCCGGTTTCTTCACAGTAACCATATTCTCCGTCTTCTATTCTTTTCAAGGCTTCATCAATTTTTGAAATCAACTTTCTGGCTCTATCTCTAGTCCTTAATTCAAGAGCTTTATCTGCCTCTAATGAAGCTCTGTCTATATCGTCCGGCTGAGACAATCCGCCTTGGCGCAAATCATCAAGAGTTTCTTGAGTTTGGCTCAACAAAGACTTTTTCCAGTTATTTAATTTTTGGCGGAAATACTCCAAATGATATTCATTCATATACTCTTCTGACGCAGAAGGTTTATAATCATGTGGAAGTATAATTGATGTTTCCATTTTTGTCTCCTTATGTATTTTCTATCTTTTAAATTGTTATATAGCTTACTAATCTGTTTTTTTCAATTATTTAATAAAAGTTATTGCATGATTTTTAGCGTGTTAGTTTTGCAAGCTCAACTTCTACTCTTAGTATAATATCTTCTATTAAATCGTTTAATTCTTTATCTTCTGTTTGAATGTTTATATTTTTAACATATCTGGATATTTCTATCAATTTGTCTTTACTGATGTGCCCTAAAAGCAATCCGTCTCTTATTTCTTCTAATTTTTCAAGCAATGTTTTGCCTGTTTTTACTGCCTGCCTTTTCATTTGCTCTTGAGTTCTTTCATCTACCATTTGAGTTGCAAAAATGGCATCTGTTATGTTCATAAAAGCTCCAGATACAGCTTGTGCTCCTCCTGATTTTACAGCATCAAGATATGAAGAAAAGCTGGCTCCTGATCCGGATTTTTTTACTTTTGAAGATGAAACTTGCGTATTTTTATTTACATCATTTACTTTAAACATATCTGCCTCAAAAAAATGTCCATGTAATAGAGTTGCCTTCTTTAGAAGAACATCCTGCATAAATATTTGGCAATGTCGCCGGAAGATTTTTTTCTTCTGCTGTTTTCGGCACCCAAACAAATTCAACGTTTTGTGCATCTGCGTTAACAATACTCATACGAACCAAATCCGAGCTGTCTTGAGAAACCCAATTGAGCATTCCAAGCTCAACACATTCTTTAGCGCTCAAACCTTCAAACTGTATTTTATAAACGTTTTTTTTGTCGCTGTTTGCAACCGCTCCAGCACCTTCAAAAGGGTAATTATCCGGCCAAATTCTTACCAAACCGGAATATGCATGATACAAAGCAAAAAACTCATCTGATGATGCACAATCCGGATTTGCAACTTTCATATCTTTGGGAACAATAGGTGACCGTCCCTCTTCCAAAGGCATTTTAGAACAACTTAATTTTTCATAATTACCATCAACCAAGAACTTGGTGTTTATCAGCTGCCGTAATGACTTTACCTGTTCAAGCAATTTTTCAAGCTTAAACTTATCATAAACATTGTTAACCAATACAAATGTTGCCATAGCCAAAACACCTATCACCCCCAAATAAAGCAGGGTTTCAAGCATTGTACGACCTTGTTGATGTGATGTTTTCATTAAACCACCTCTCGTTTTTTGCTAATATAATACACAGTTTTGTAACTTTCTCAAGATTATTACTTTATTTTCCCACGTTATTATATTATCATTTGCTTATCTTTTAATTCAATGGAGAGTAATATGAATAAATTTTCTACAGTTTTATTGGCTTCCGTAGCCATCGCAACATTTGCAAGTCAAGCTAATGCAAATTCTTATACCCCATATGTTGGTGTTTCTTACAACTATATGGATCTGAAAAACGAAGGTTTTGCAAATCCTGATCTTAACGCAGCTTCTTTGTTGCTTGGAACAACTTTGTCAGACAACTTTTCTTCTGAATTGTTCTTTGACCAATCTAACCGTGACGAAAAAACAAAAACAACCGCTTATGGTTTGGATTTGATTGCAAATGCACCAATTGCTTGTAGCTACCACTGGAATGTTTTGGCTACAGCCGGCGTGGGAATTTATGACTTTGACTACAAAGGTTATGATGATGACAAATTTGCTTTGGGATACAGATTTGGCGCAGGTATCAGATATACTTTGAATAACAATTGGGATTTCAGAGCTTTGGCAAGATATGTTACTTTTGACAAAGAAGAATATGCCGACAACATGATGGAATATTCTTTATCTGCAATCTTTAATTTCTAATGAGAAATTTATTTTTCATATTAATGGCAATAGGCCTGTTGACATCATGCTCTGAAGAAAATTCAGGGCATGATGTTGCTATGAAAGAAAACATTGTTGAAAATGCAGAAATTAAAAACTTTGCAAAAAATCAAAATAATTTGCAGTGCAACGAAAATACTATTGACTGCGTAATTGACAATGCAATTAGATGCTCAATTAATCATAAGCAAAAGTTTTGCAACAGAGATATTCTTCCGCAATTTATTTTTATGGAAGACCCAACACTTAAAAGACCCAAAAATGTCTCTTATCAAATTATAAAGACCAAAGAAATTGATGAACACACCACAGAAGTTTATACCAAAATGAGCTGTGACGGCAATTGGTTTGGGTTATGCAACGGCAACATTATTTATGTGTTACAAAAATCAGACAATACTTTGAAATTGCAAGATATTTATGCCTTGCAACAATTTTAATCCAATATCATTTCCTCTTGTACTTGCGTTTCTTGTTCTGAAGCGGGCATTGGTGTTGGAGCTTGCGAATCTATAGGTGATACTTCAACATCTTTTGATGATACCCCTTCTAACATTTCAGAAGGCTGTTTGGGGCTTGGAGCAGACATATCTTCTTGAACATATGCTTCTTCTACCACAACTGTTGCAGGCTGAGGCTGTACATTGTTTTCTTGGGCATGGTTTTTGGCATCTACTTTGCCAACAGATAAAAGAATTAACAATAAAGAAAAAATCGTATGCATTTTATTTCTCCTGTTTGTTGTAAGTATAATGTATATATGCTTTATTTATACTCTTTCAACAACAAGCCTAAAATTTGCACATACGGTCTTCTTTTTTATAATTTTCTACACTATCAATTTGGCCATGAAGTTTTTGCATATCTCTTACCATTTGCTTTTCTATTTCTTTAACTGCACGGGTATATTCCGCAAGCATTAGAGATGCTGTTTCTTCTCCGTATGCTTCCATAGAGCCAATCGCCTTAATAGCATTTACCAAAGCGTCCTGAAACTTAAAAATATATTTTTTTAGCATTTGCTTGTTAAATTCATAGTGCTGAAGTTCGTGGTTTTTGGTTACTTTATATCTACAAGTACCTTTTTTAATGTGCTTTGCAATGTATATAATTACATCATCATAGCCCACAAAAAAATCAACATCTTTTGGCATAATACATTGAGTCCCACCCCTAACCATTTGAGAAACAAAATTAACTCTTACATCTAATTTTAGATTTGCTTCAGTTAAACCGTTCATGTGCCTGTCAGAAGGAACATGTATTTGAGATTTACTTTTATTTTTCAAAAACAATTTGTCTTTATTGTGGTCATAAATTATATTACCGGGCGACGCATCTATTTTAATGGCGGGCATTACAAAATGTTTGGCACAAACATTTGCATGTAATATGCCGGGAATTAGACTAAGCAGTAATGTAAATAAAAATTTTTTCATATATTCATATTACAAAATGTTAGTTAATTTTATATTGATGAGTAATAAAAAAAGCCCCTTTACGGGGCTTTTTTTTATTTTTTCTTTGCTTTCTTTGCGGTTGTCTTTTTTGGAGCCGCTTTTTTTGTTATTTTCTTGGCGATTTCTTTTTTGGCAACTGTTTTTTTGACAGCTGTCTTTTTTGGAGCCGCTTTTTTGGCGGTTGTTTTTTTAGGAGCCACTTTCTTGGCGGTTGTCTTTTTAGGAGCCGATTTTTTGGCAGTTGTCTTTTTTGCTACTGCTTTTTTTGTTTCTTTTTTGGCAACTTCTTTCTTAGCAGTCTTTTTAGCAGATTTCTTTACTGCTTTTTTAGCTACCTTTTTAGGCTCTTTTTTAACCTTTTCTTTTTTGGGATTGGCTTTCTTTTCCAATGACGCCAAAGCTTTTTCAATATCTTTTTCTGTGCACAAACCAACTGTCACAGGGTTTTTAGGCTTAAGATTTGACATATCTTTATAGCTTCCTGTTCTAATTGCGTTAATTGTTGGTTTTGTTGTGCCAATTAATTTACAAATTTGAGCATCTTTAAGTGTGGTGTAATTTTTAATAATCCACAAAATTGCTGCTGGTTTGTCTTGTCTTTGAGATGGTGACAAAACTTTTTTTGCCTTTGCATTTCTGGCTTTAACATCCATTTCCATTACATTTGGTTGAATGTTTGCCGTTTCATCAGCCTCACATCTTTGAATTTCTTCAAGTGTGAGTTGACCGTTATCTATCGGG
Organism: Alphaproteobacteria bacterium; assembly: GCA_045590955.1. Taxonomy (GTDB): domain Bacteria; phylum Pseudomonadota; class Alphaproteobacteria; order RF32; family CAG-239; genus JAZNSB01. The sequence goes on from JAZNSB010000001.1 coordinate 9,449, forward strand.
CTGATACCTCTGATATTAAAAGACACGTCGCCGTCTGCAATAGCTTGAATTTCAAGCTCATGAAGCTCACAATATCTGGCAATTTGTCTGAATGTAAGTGTGGTATTTTCAACCAACCAAACCGCAGTTGCGCGCGGCATTAATGGTGCTGTCATTTTTCAAATTCCTTTCTGTTCTTATAATAAAGATAATTTACGGATTTTTTATTTATAATACAAGCTTTTTTTGCTTATAATAGGCAAGAAAATAAACTGTCACCCAAAGCTTTTAATCTGTCTTCACCAGAATATGAGATAGTAGCATAATTTTGATATCCGGCGGTAAGCATATCTGAAAGTCCTTGCATTTGTGCGGCAAGCAATGTGCCAGCTTGACTGTAATCGGTAGAATTTTGAGAATATAACGATAATGTACCGTTTTTTACATCTTCTGAAACGGCTTCTTTTGATAAGTAATCGTATTTATATGACCCCATGCTCATCTGCATAACATAATAAATTTCATCTTTTTCGGTTATGCTGCTATCTCTGGAGATTTTTACGTAATAGTTGCCTTTTTCTGCCTTATAATCTCCTGTAAGCATGTCGTCAAAATTTTTGCGCAATTCACCAGCTTCTTTAACAGAGCCAAGCAATTTTCCGTCTTTGTCCGTAACCTTACCGTTTGCCCCAACATAGCCGATAATTTCTCCATCATCATTGAGTGCCAACGAGCCTGAAGTGCTCACATATCCAAGCGTTTTGCCATATGAATTGACAATAATATCTGTATGTCCGGAGCTGTCTGCAATCAGTTCTTTATTTCCTCTGTGGTCTTCTTTATAAACCTCTACCTTAAAACCGGGAGCAACATATTCCAAGAATGAAGACTTTCTTTGCTCTGCAGCTTCCTTAGCAATAAGTTCATCATATGCCTGAGGATCTGTTTGAGAAAGAAGCTCTTTATAAAATTCATTATATTTATCTAAATTAAGAACCTTTTCAGAACCCTTGGCTTCTGAGTTTCTAAAAGATAAAGTAAGTTTGTTATTAGATTGAATTTGGATTTTATATATGTCTGTCGCATCAAAATTTGCTGACAATGCTCCGGCAACACTAACACGATATGTTTGATGACGCAAATAGCCTAAATCTCTTGCGTTATCAAAACTTTCATCAACATTGTTAACGTCTGCAACGTTTTTTTCGTAATAATCACCACCTGCAGACGGAACAGAGGTTGGAGTGCTGCCAATATATGTCATAGTTCCTCCATAAACATACAAATATGGTAACACATTTTTACTTAAAATTCAATTAAAATTGCCACTTATACCTATATTTTAAGCTTATAAAGCTCTACTTGTTTTCCGGTTTTTTCAAGATGTTTAGAGCCAAGCTCTTCTATATTTGCAGTAAGTGCAAAATTGGCTTTAACCTCAGACGTAAGCAAAATTTCTTCAGCATAAGTGTGCATCAAAATATCTCTGATAAATCCGTTTATGTTTTCTTCATTTTGAGCCATTGATTTTACAATACACATCTTAGGTTCAATAACAGCATTTGTCGTTTGCATATTATCTCTATACATAAGAGCATCATTCATTACCGTAATTGCAAATTTTTCTGCATCTGCAACCGACGCAAAGCCTACAGAGGTAATTGAGCTGATTTCTACAACAGAACTGCTGTTAAATTTGCTTACGGAGTTAGCGATAATGTTTCTGAAATCTGCTTTAATTATTTTTTCTTCCGAATCCGAATATGATTCCATAAATTTAATTGGACAAGAAATACATACTAAATACTCATTATCGCGTGATGCATCAATCGGAGCCATAGAAAATGGAGATTCTGCAACAACTCTGTCAACCTGTTGTAAAATAGCTGCGCTATTAGTGACAACTCCTTGTTGCATTTTATAATTTAAGCTCTTCCATTTTTGAAATCCCACGTTTAAAATGTTGGAATTCCAGGGCAAACGGTTTATCTCTTGTGACATCAAATAGGCGCCAACACCCGTTAAAAACACAGCAACTTTTGTATCTCTGTATGTTTTTTTGGCATCATAAAAATCTTCTAGGCTACTGTCTTGTCCATCAATTAAATTAAACGCTTCCAATAAAAGGGAGTTTGCCTCTGTTATTTTTAATCCGTAATTAGAACAAAGCTCTAAACATCCGCCATAAACAATCAATTTTAAGCCTAAACGACTAAAGCTATCTTCTAAACTTAAGTTAGATCCCAAATTTGATAACAATTGCTTTAAGTAAATTATCATATCTTTTTTATATTGTAATGCGGCTTTAGGATATGCAGGTGCAATGGGGTGTATATATTCACCGTTTAAATCATATCTTTGCATTACCTGTGTGGCCTTTTGGTATAATTTTTTCTCCGGAATGTTTTTGCGAATCTTCTTGTTATTTTCTACAAAAACATACCATGGAACATGGTGTATAATTAAAGGTAGTGCCAACAATAAGAAAAATGATATGAATAAAACAAAATATATGATTTTGATTAATTCTTCAGCAACAACAAGCTGAATTAACGGGAGTAAAACCTTGACCAGAATGTTTGAAAACACCAAACAAAAGACCATAATCAAAAAGATTTTTCCGAGTGCTGCCATTATTTTGACATTAAAAACAGGCTCTTCAATGGAATGTTCTGCCACGATTACAGCTTCTTGAACACTATTGGGCTGAACAAGCTTACTATTTTTATCTTCATGATAGTTGCGGGCATATTCAATAATATCTTGAACGGTATTGTCTTTAACATTGAAAATTTCTTTGTTAATTCTAACACTGTATTTTTCACCTTCTAATTCACGCGCATATGCAAAAGCGTCTTCTCTTTGCGCCACATAAAATCTTTTCATTAAATTCCAACCACTGCCGGAATTTGCATATACTTCGTAATGAACTATTTCTACCAT
>JAZNSB010000002.1:0-21950 GCA_045590955.1 Alphaproteobacteria bacterium
ATAAAATCTCCTTTTTCAACATATTTATTTTATATATTCATTTTATTGAATTTGCAAATATAATTTTTTATGATAAACATATTGAGAATAAAAACTTTTTAGAGATGACACATGTTTCAAAAACCTTTTTTTTATAATAAGCAAATTGCAAAAATTGAAAAATATGCCCAGACTTTTCTTGATAAATCTTCTGCCGGAAAAAAGGTTGATAACACTAAAATGATTAAGATGCTTGCTGATATTGAAGATATAAGGGTAAAAAGATTTATTATTTGCTCTTTGGTACTATATGCCGTATCAAAAGAAGAGTTAAATGACAGACAAATTGATATTATATATACACTGGGACAATTTATTGGAATAAGCCAAGATAAAATTGATGACTTTTTTATTTGGGCTGCTCAAGGTTTACAATGGCATTTAGATGGTAACAAAATCATTAATGAAGATTTATAATTCTTCTTCTGCCTCTTCTTTAATATCTTCCAGAACAGATCTGATATAACCAATTTTTGGAGCAATCATTTCCATTTCTCTGATTGTTAAATTTCCGTCTGAACGAAAGTGGATTTTTCTTTTATGGTATGAGAGGTAATGCAAATTTTTTCTATATTCTTCGTCTTTTTTAATTCTATCTATTTCTGCTTTATGAAAGCTTTCTATTTGTTTATCAACACTTGCCACAAGTTTCCACATACGTTGTTTAACATAAAAGAATCTGTCCGGGGTCCATCCTTTGCTTTTTATCCAGCGTTTTAACTTAAAACTTACCGGCAAAGCTTTTTTGTTTTCTTCGTCATATAAATTTTTTTCTATAGATGACGGATCAAACTTAACATATTCTGCCCATGCACTTAAAAAACTATGCATTTCATCCAAGCTTATTTGTTCGGCATCTCTGTATTTTCCATCATAAATAATATCTGTCGGAGGAAAAACTGTGCGCCAAAAAAGTAAAAAAACGCAACAAGATATTAAAACAATTAATAAGCCTTTCTTTTCTTGTGACTCTTTTATTGCCATTCTACCACCTAAATCCGGAAATTATAAAATCTGGTTGTGCACCCAAGTTATTTCCAAGTTCTCTGGTTTTGCTGGCATCGGGAATATATCCCTCGCCCAAATAATTAACATGGACGCCTTTTGAAACCAAAATTGATTTTATACCAAACAGTGAAGCGCATTTGATATCTGTTTGTATATTATCACCAATAAATACAGTTTTTTCCTTATCAATTTCAATTCCTTCCAGAGCATATTCAAGCATAGAAACCTCAGGTTTTCCAACTGTTATAACCCTTCCGCCCAAAACGGCATAATGCTGTGCAACGGCCCCGGGGGCTAAAGATATTTTACCGTCTATATGTCTTGATGTATCATTGCCGGCACATACAAAGGCAATGTTTAACGCCCTGGCGTGTTCAAGAATGCCGACATAGTTTTCTACCAAATCTTCTTTATTTTTTACAGCATTCATATAAATAAAATCTGCTCTGCCCAAGTTATCTTCTTGCACATAATCAAGCCCGTCAAACATGTTTATGTTTTCTTTTGAACCCAAAACATAGTATTTTTTACCGAGACAGGCATAAGCTCCACTTGGATTTTTGAATTTATAATGCAAAATTTCTCCGGCCGTAACAATGTTACTAAAAACACTTAAGGGCACAGATGCTTGTTGCAATTTTTTAATAACATCCAAAAGTCTGTCAGAAGTGTTGCTTACCAGCACAATTTTTTTGCCATATTTCTTCAAATTTAAAAGAGCATGAACAGCTTCCGGAACAATCTGACTACCATCCCATATAACACCATCAAACCCTATAACAAAAAGGTCAAAATCCATTACTTTTTTAGAGATGTTTACAATTGGTGTTATCATTTGCATGGTTGTATCCTATTAATGCTAAATTATTCTAGGATTTTAGCAAACTGTGTTTAATTTAGGGTTAACATTTATCAGATTTATTAGCAATTTTATCTATGACCCAATTTGCAATTGCTAATCCAAAAATGCCGGTGATGGTTGGCAGAGAACCAAGCGAATGTCTGGCTCTACCAAAGCTTAAATCTGCATTTTCTTCAACAAACATGGCACTTTGGGGCAAAGAGGTTTGTTCTTGCGAATAAATGCACATGATTTTTGAAATATCTATATTTCTTTTACGCAAACGCTTTCTTACAAATTTTGCAAGTCCGCAGTTTTTGGTATTGCTTAATTTTGATATTTTTATGTCTTCAAATTTTGTTTTTAATGCCGCTCCCATAGAGCTGATGAAAGTGATATTATTTTTTGATAAAGCTTCTATTAAGCAACATTTTGGATTTAAGGAATCTATGGCATCAACCACAACATCTGCTTTATTTTTCAGAATATCTGCAACATTTTGTTCATTAACAAAGCAGTCTATAATTTGAACTTTGGCATTGGGGTTTATTTCTAAAACTCTTTGCTTGGCAACTGTTGTTTTCTTTTGGCCGATTGTTGAACTCAGGGCTAGAATTTGTCTGTTTATGTTGCTTTCTTCAAAACTGTCAAAATCAACTAATACAAAGCTACCAACCCCGCAACGAGCCAATGCCTCTAAAACATATCCGCCAACCGCTCCAAGTCCTATGATCATAACACAAGAAGAGCATATTGCTTCCATTTTTTCTTCTCCCAAAAGGGCTTGGGTTCTTGCTAGTCTTTTATTTTCCAATTTTTATAAACTCCTGAGAATTTAAATATGTTTGGTTTACAAAATCTTGATAATTTTCTTCTCTTATTTGTGCGATTTGTTCTGCTAAATCTGCCAACTGATACGGTTCATAAGCTTGGTATGGTGCATCTGTTTCAAGCATTAGTCTGTCTTTTGGAACAGCCCTTAATGTTTTTTCTTTTTCTCTGTTTCTTAAAATGGAATCTGAAAAAGAAACATATCCGCCGCAAGAAATAATTTTTTGCAACATTTGTCTTCTGGCATTATATGAGTGAAAAACAAATTTTTCCAGTAAAATGTTCCAGTACTTATCTAACCAAAGCGGGCATCTAACAGCATGAATAAGCATTGGTCTGTTATATTTTTTTGCAATTCTTATATGTTCGGCAAAAAAAGAATTTTGCGGTTCTTCGTCTTCATCTCTATATCTGTCCAAACCGGTTTCTCCAACCAGCGCATTTGGATATTTTATGAGCATTTCTTCCAGTTTTTCTGCCCAAAGAGAACTTGCTTGTTTAACATACCAAGGATGGACCCCAAATGCCGGAACAATGTGTTGCGGATATATTTCATATAAATCGGCAATTTTTTGCCAATCTGAAACCTCTAAACCGGCACAAATAAATTTGTTCACTCCGAAATCTATGGCTTTTTTTATAACATCTTGCGGAGTTTCGTTCGTAAAGCTTTGTAAGTGGATATGTGTATCTGCAAATTTGATCATTTCTTTCCCCTAGAGGAGTTTAAGCTTTTTTATGTTTTTTACAAGAAAAAAATCCCTTGGTTTTTGTCTTGACAAAAAATGACTACTTACCAAGGGATTGATACCTTCTTGTAGAAGGTTTTATTTATAGATTATATGCCTCTTGTTTGCTTTACCGCAACCTGACTAACTAATTTTGCACCTTGTGGAAGTTCTACTGTTGGTGCTGCTTCAGGATAATTTACTCCTGCATTTTCCCTTACGTTAACAGTATCTACTGTAGGGGCATCAGTTTTAACTTGAGGAGCAACAGGTTTTGCTACAATTCTCGGTTCCGGTTCAATCTCAGGTGCAATGTTTTCTTGTGTTACTGTTCTTGTTGTAGGACCAAACTCAAATCTGTCTTTAGCTTCAGGACAATCTACATTATCTATTGCCCCACCAACCATTCTGGCGCTTGAAGAACCTACGATACCTTCAACAGAACCATCAGGTCTTACTTTGTCAAACATCTCTCTGATGGCACCTATTTCTTTATCACTGAAATTTCCAACATCACCACAATGCAAAATTTTATTTAAATCTGCCATTTCATCATTAAAGAAATGTCTGGTTGCACCCGGAATTGATAAACCCGTTTTTGGATCTACAACATCTGTCCATGCGGAAAGTCTTTGATATTTGAACAAAGCCTGTTCTTTTGTTTCTACACCAAGAGCTTCAAGCAAGCCTTTATTTCCTGTCAATATATTTGACATGCGATCCAAATCTTCTTTGGTATATAAATGTCTGAGCAAATCCCATTGACCTTTTCTGATACCCATATCCGGAGAATATGCATCTTCCCAACCTTGGGCAACAGAGGGCACGTCATCTTGTAAACCTGTGTCAAGGAAATTAGAATTACCGGTATTTTCAGAATCGCTCGCATCCGATGACAAAACTGCGGCCAGTGCGCTGGCTGCCAAACCTATTGTCAATCCTCTTCTTGCGTTACGAACATTTTGTTGGGCCGTTCTTATGTCTTCTTCTTTTCTTGCATTTCTTGCATTTTTTAAATCTTTCTTTGAACAATGCAATTCATATCCATTGGCAACATTTGAACCGGCTATTCTTGCAACTCTGGTAACTATGGGTGCGGTTACCGCTCCGGCAGGTCCGGCTAAACCGATTAAACCTGCGGCAAGAACATTAAATCCAGTGCCGATTGCTGCCTTGTTTTTATATTTTCTTTCTGCTTTTTTCTTTTTCCATGCCTGTTTTACGGACACCCAAAATCCCATTTTCTTTTCTTTTTTTCTCAGTCTTGAGGCTTCATCTAATACGGGGGCAACCCATGATGTTACGGTTGCATATCCCATGTATGCCAAAGCAATGGTAATTGCTACCGGAGCTACTGCAGCCGCACCGGCTGTGGCAGCCGCACCGGCTGTGGCAGCCACACCGGCTGTGGCAGTCGCACCTGCTGTGAGAGCAGTGGCGACAGTTACACCTGCCGTGCCAAGCAAATTTAATCCTACTTGCCATTTGTTTTGAGCCAATTCTGTTGCAACATTGTGAGCAATTTCGTATCTCTCACCATATAATGCTTTGCACTTATTGTATAAATCTTTAAGTTTTCCGGACAATCCTTGAACAGCCTGATTGTTTGGAAATTTTTTCTTAAGCGCTTCAAGTTTTGCATAGCCTGTTCCGGTTACGTGGGCACAAGGCAAAAGGGTGCTTTGCGCACTAAATCTGATGGATGTATCTGTTCTAAGCGCCTCAGGAGTTTTTTCTCCTTCTTTTAATGCGCTGAACATTGTAAGTAAGTTACTTCTATATGTATCCAAAAACGCTTGTTTTCTGTCTTCGGGAGTTTCATATGTTTTGGTAATACATGATATTTTAGCTTGTAAAGAAGCTGCAGATTTCATCCTTTCAATATATGGCTGAGCTTGTTCTTTATCCATCTCTTTGCCATTTTCATCGGTGAGCACAACCTTTGCTAAAACTTTTTGAACCTCAGTACTGTCTCTTCTTTGCAGGCTCAAAATATCTGCATTGGCGTTAAGTGTTTCTTCAGAAACATTTGTATCCTCTGTCTCTGTATTTGCCTCAGCAAGCACCTGCGTTGCTTCAGGATATATAAGCGGTATGGCAAGTTCAATATATTTAAGCAACTCATCACCCCTCAGATGTTGTTTTACAACCTCCAGCGCTTCTTTTGCATCTGCAACAGAACATTTTCTACTATCCAAAAGTTCTTTAGCTCTTTCAATGCTCATTGTACTCATATGAATCTCCTTTTTTTTACCGCATTACCAAATGTTGACGGATTATATCATAAAAAAAGGGGCTTTTCAACCCCTTTTTTGTCAAAATTTGTGATTTTTGGAAATTTTTGTTATTTTACCACTTTTGCATCATAACAAATGGGCTTCTCTTCAATTTCTGCAGATACGCCGTCAGAACAATTTGCAACAAGATTTACCGCTAAAACCTGCTCTGAAATATATTCTGCATTTTCTGTCAAAGCGCAGAGCAATTGTTCATCTGTTGTGCTGTAACACAGCTCTATTCTGTCAGATATATCAAAGTTTTTGTCTTTTCTGAGTTGTTGTACCATTCTGACAAAATCTCTGGCCATACCCTCTCTGACAAGTTCAGGTGTTAAATTGGTATCCAACAAAACAAGTGCTTTGTTATTGGCAAATGCTCTGCCACAAACACCTTCTTTCATCTCTAATCTGATTTCAAACAAATCCGGTGTCAATGTATGGCCGGCAATTTCTAAATTTTCGCCATTTAAAGTCCACTGTCCTTGTTTATATGCTCCCATAACAGCTCCCATGTCTTTGCCAAGAGCTTTGCCAAGTAATGGAGTATATAAATATACATTGGTATTGGCATAAGTGCTGATATGGTCATCAAATTTTATGTTTTTGACATTGAGTTCATCTTTTACAATATCGCAAAAGTCTGGTCTTAATCCCTTGCCAACCAATGTTAGACAAGAAAGCGGCAAACGATTGCGCAAATTGTTTTCTTCTCTGATAAACTTGCCGGCAGAACAAAGTTCTTGCAAGAAATCCATGTCCTCAACCAAAGATGCGTCTGCATCAATTTCTGAAAGTAAAGGATAATCTTCTAAGTGAACGCTTTCTTTGCCAGTAAGAGCTTTGTATATGTATTCTGCTTCAAACACCAACAAAGGTGCGCTGATTTTACACAAATTTACCAATACGGTATAAAGTGTGTCAAATGCTTCAGATTTTCCTTCCCAGAAACGTTCTCTGCTTCTTCTAATATACCAGTTGTTTAATGTTTCTATAAACATGCTGATTTCTGAACATGCCAAGGGCAAATCATATGAATTTAATGCTCTGTTTACAGATTGTGAAAGATTTTTGAGCTTGGATAATATATAATTGTCTAAAGAATCTGTAGATTTATATATCTCTTTTGCCTGATAATCTTCTGCGTTTGCATAAAGTGTGAAAAAGTAAAAAGCATTCCACAATGGAATTTGTGCCAACCTTGACGCTTTGGCTATTTCCTTACCCTCTAAATCAACCGCAACATTTCCGCCTCTGGTAACAGGAGAAGACATTAAAAACCAGCGAAGAGCGTCTGAACCCATGTTTTCTAAAACAATGTTTGGGTCAGGATAGTTCTTAAGGTGTTTAGAAAGTTTTTGTCCACCCTCTGCCATTAAAAGTCCGGTGCAAACACAGTTTTTAAATGCCGGTCTTTGGTGAAGTGCCGTAGATAAAACAGTAAGTGTGTAGAACCAACCTCTGGTTTGATCAACCGCTTCAACAATGAAATCTGCCGGAAAATGATTTTCAAACCAGTCTTTGTTTTCAAACGGATAATGTATTTGACCATATGGCATTGAACCGCTTTCAAACCAGCAGTCAAACACATCTGAAACTCTTCTCATCATGGTTTTGCCGCTCGGGTCGTCAGGGTTAGGATATACGACTTCGTCAATATAGGGTTTGTGCAAGTCTTTTACCGAAAATCCGGTCTTTTCTTTTATTTCTGCAATAGAACCAAAAACGTCTATTCTGGGGTATTGCGGGTTATCTGATTTCCATACGGGAATTGGAGTGCCCCAATATCTGTTTCTGGAAATTGACCAATCTCTGGCTCCTTCCAACCAGTGACCGAAACGACCTTCTTTAATATGCTCCGGAATCCAACTGATTTGCTGATTGTTTTGAACCATTTGATCTTTGAAATCTGTCACTTTTACAAACCAAGAGCTCATGGCTTTGTATATTAAAGGAGTTTCGGTTCTGTAACAAAACGGATATGTATGGGTATATTGCTCTTTTTTTACAAGCAATCCGTTCTCTTTTAGCCACTGTATAATCGGAGCGTTTGTTTCAAAAACCTGTTTGCCCGCATAATCTGAAACTTCTGCAGTAAATCTGCCGGCTTCATCAACCGGACAAACAACCGGAAAATCAGGGTTATATGCCTTGCAAACATCAAAGTCGTCTTGTCCGAATCCAGGTGCAATGTGAACAATGCCGGTTCCGTCTTCCGTGGAAACAAACTCTCCACTGATTACCCTAAAGGCTCCTTTTGATTTTAAGTCTGAAAAATAATTAAACATAGGCTCATAACTCAAACCAACCAAATCTTTGCCCTTAACGGTTTTTAACAATGTGGCTTTTTCAAGTTGTTTTTTATATCTGCCAAGCAATGCAGAAGCCAAAATATATTCTTGGCCATCTTCTTGCATAACGGCATATTCTATATCTGAACCTACGGCCAACATTAAATTTGAAGGCAATGTCCACGGAGTGGTTGTCCATACCAAAATTTTTTGACCTGTTTCAAGCTTAAACAAAACTGTAATAGCATCATCTGTTTTGTCTTTATATCCTTGATTTACCTCAAAGTTAGACAACGGACTTTCTACTGCCCATGAATATGGTAAAACTCTGTATCCTTCATAAACAAGACCTTTGTCATATAAGGTTTTAAAGTTATGGATTACGCTTTCCATAAAGTCTAAATCCATGGTTTTATAATCATGAGAAAAATCAACCCAACGACCAATGCGTTTGAACATATCTACCCAAATGTTGGAATATTTTAAAACGTCTTGACGGCAAAAAGCGTTAAACTTTTCTACACCATATTCGGCAATAGCTTTACCACCGCTTACACCAAGTTGTTTTTCTGCAGATGTTTCTGCCGGCAAACCATGACAATCCCAGCCTAAACGTCTTTCTACTTTTTTGCCGTTCATGGTTTGGAATCGGGCAACAACGTCTTTTACATATGAAACCATCATGTGACCATAGTGTGGTGTTCCGTTGGCAAACGGCGGTCCATCGTAAAATACAAACTCTTCAGCGCCTTGCCTTTTATCTACTGATTTTTTAAATGTATCGTTAGCTTCCCAAAATGAAAGCACCTCTTTTTCTTGTGCCGGAAAATCCGGCTTTGCAGATTGTTCTTTGTAAAACTTAGTCATTTTAAAACCTATGAAATTATTTGTTGAAACTTGGCATTATGCCATAAACTTGTGAAAATATATAAAAGAAAAACCACCATCCCCTAAGGGATAATGTTGTATAAAACGATATGTATCAAAAAGTTTTTCATAATGGGCAGATTTTACATTATCTGCCCATATTTTGTCAATAATGTTTTTATGGTTTTGTTATTTATACAACGGTGGTAGCAGAGGTTTAATTTTTTCACTTGCTTTTTTGTATTTGTTTTCTTTTTTGAACTCTTTAATAAACGCTTTGCTGTCAAAAACCATTTTATGCGGAGAATAAATCTCTTTTGATAAGTTTTCTATATGTGGTTTTATCTGCAAATTGGATATATGTTTAGCAACATCTTTAAGATTGTTTATCTTATGTCCGACGTTTAACAAACGGCTCCACTCTATAAGACTGTCTTGCAAACCTCTTAAATCTCTGCGTTTTGCTTGCCTTATGATAATTTTGCGATAATTCGGACTTTTGCCGGCGGTAGATTGTAATAACCTTAAAATAATAAAACTTAAAATAAAACCGGCAAAAAATGCAATCCATATTATCCAGTTCTTTTGTAGAGGAACATAAGAATCTGTGGCTGGTGTATCTGTGATGTTTTGAGGTTCTTCAAATGACGGTTGAGATTGCATATACAAGCTGTTGTCAGATGCAAGTACATTTACTTTTGAAGACGGAATTATTGCCTCTTTAAAATCGGCAGAAATAACGTCAAACCATTTTATTTTGAGTGCCGGCAACATATATTCTCCGCTTTCTGACGGAATATATACATTGGTAATTTTCTTGACCGAAACAAGTTTTTGACCATCAAAAGAACTAGATGTTTCAGGTTTTTCCGGATATTGCTTAATTCCTTTAATATCTGCAAACTCTATATCAGGAAGTTGTGAAGGTAAAACACCTTCTGCTTGAAGATAAACGTCTCTGCTTACAGCCTCTCCAACCTTAAACTGCGGATTAGGATCTTTAAACTGAGCTTTTAATTTAACTTGAGTGGACGGCAACCACCAATTTATGCCTGTTAAAGCCGGTTTTATGTATATTTTTTTGGCGGGCTCGCTTAATACAACCGGTTTTTTTTGAACAAACATATTATCTATGCCAAAGTCTGAAATAAAATTGCTTCCTAAAAAAGTATCAAAAACAGACCTAAAGCCATTATCTTCTTGAGCAAAATAATAACCGGAAAATTGCATTGGCGGAATTGTAAGTTCTCCGCTTTTTTGAGCAAAAAGGGCATACTTAAAGCTAATTTGCCTAATGTTTTTGCCGTTAATATTCTTAGATTTTACCTCTGGCTGACCAATAGGTTCTACAACCCACTCATTAGGATTTAAGCCAACAAACGAAGGCTCACTTCCTTCTAATTGCCCTTGGTCGTAAATTTTTACAGTGTATATAATTTGTTCCTGAACATACGGGCTGGTATTGCTTATATCTGCTCTGATATCAAAAACATTGGTGGGTTCGTCATCCTGATTTTCTTGCTCAAGTGGAGAAGATATGACCTCAATTTCTATGGGTTCTGACTTATATCCGCCAATTTGTATAGAGGGTATTATCTTAAGACCGTCGCCAATTGGAACCAATGTAAGGATCCATTCTTGGTTTTGGTTCATTTGTCCGTTAATAATTTTGGTTTGAAAAGAATTTGAAACGGAATACACCTTAAAGTCTTTCTCTAAAACTCCAAAGTCAGGCTCCGTGGTTGCTTTTGCGCCAGAAAGGGTAAGCTTTAATTGTATGCTTTGCCCGAGCTGTATTTTATTTGAATTGACCTGTGCAACCAAGCTTTGAGCATTGGCGTTAAAGCTGAAAAACATTGCAAAAAATAAACAAACTATCTTTTTCATTTATCATACCTTTTTTTGTTATATTCTTTATAAATGATGGCTTTGAGCAAACCTCCGGGATTTTCTTCAATTTTTCTGTATTGTTGCTCTCTGGCCTGAACCTGTTCATCATATTTAATATCTTCTTTGCTTTTTTCTATACCATAGCCGAATTGCTTTGAGTTTTGATTATCTTTATCTGCCGGTGTTTGTGACATCGGCATTTGTTGTTCTTGCATTGAAGTATTGTTTGAATCTTGTTTGTCAGGATTTGTTTGCGAAGAAGAACTTGTCTCTTCTTGTTTGTTTTCTTCAGATTGTGAAGTTTGGTCGTTTTGAGAATCTTGGTTGTTTTGCGAATTATTTTCTTCTGTGTTTTGTGACTTATTCTCTTGAGAGGAAGACGACGAATCATTTTGTTCTTCAGAAGAGTTTTGTTCTTGTTTATCTTCTTGATTTTCGTTTTTTGCACCACCAGAAGAAGACTGTTTTTGCTGTTGCATTTGTTGTTTTAAGTATTCCAGATTAAATTTGGCATCTTCATGTTTGCTGTCTTTTGCCAAAACTTGCTCATACTTTTCAATGGCTTCTTTTATTTTGCCAGACTTTGCCAAGCTGTTACCTTGATTGTATATATTTTCCGTATCATCAAATTTTGAAAACATTTCATAAGCTTTTTCGTAATTTTGAGCTTTATAATATCCTGCGCCTTTCCATGCGTTATTATTAAATTTGTCTGCCGCTTCTTCATATTGACCTTTATTATACAAGTCAAAAGCCTGTTCATCTGCTGTTTTTATTAACCCTGCATATGCCGGGGCACAACAGATATTTAACAAAACAAATATCAATAAGCCTTTTCTAAAAAACAAAGCACAGCATAAAAGAGGGATAAAAGCAAAATAATATCCGAAATCTTTGCTTTTTTCTTTTGTGTTTTTGCTCAGCATTCCTTCAGTCTGTGATTTATTTAATAATTGTTGCACAAGTTTAATGTCTTCGTTATTTGCAGAAGCTTGTGTCAACACACCTCCTCCAGCTCTGGCCAAAAGCTTGAGTTTTTCTGAAACATTTGCAGAAACAACAACAAAACTTGTATTAATGCCTTGATTTTTTGCCTGTTTTACAGAAGACATGGCTTTATCAAAATCTTGGCTGATATCTGAACAAAAAACAACTATGTTTCCGTTGGTAAAACCTGCTTCTTTGAGACTGGAAACTGCCATATCTATGGCTCTATATAACTTGTCTCCATTGCTTGGCATAATGGAATAATCTATTTCTGGTAAAAGATTATTTATTATGGACTTGTCTGATGTTAATGGCACAATTTGATATGGTTCTGATGAATATATTACCAAACCCGTTTGCCAAATAACAGAATCTTGTAATAAATCTGTGATTGTGTATTTTGCTTTTTGCAGATTATTGGGACTAAAGTCTTTTTTTTGCATTTCTGTTGATACATTTAACACAAACACAACCCCCGAATGTTCTTCATATTGCGGAACCTGCTCTTTTTCCCATGACGGACCGCTGATGGCAATTACACCAAAAACAAAAGCCGTTAAAAACAAAACATCTAAAATGCGCCTTGATGATGAACTGCCTTTTATAATTAAAAAATCCAGCAGATGTTTATCACAAACACCAGACCAAGATGAGCCGTGTTCACCGGCTTTTTGAACTTTGGCATAATACCAAAATGCCAGCACCAAAAACAACAACAATAAAGGACGGACAAAATGAAAATCTAGCATTTGTGCCTCCTATAAAACAGGGTTTGTAGTGCAAACCATATTAGTAATCCTGCCAACAATGGAATATAAAAAACTTCTTGAACATCAACAACATATGTTGGCTCTTTGTCATCTGCTTCAAGTTTATCTATGCGGTCATATATCTTTTGCAACGAACTCATGTCTTGGGCTTTAAAAAACTGACCATTGGTTACGTTTGCAAGTTTTTGCAGACTTTTTTCATCTATTGGGTTGCTCGGATATAAAGCTCCCCATAAACCGCCGTGCATAACCGAAGCTTTGCCCACTCCTATGGTATAAACTTTTATCCCCTCTTGTTCTGCCAGCTCAATTCCCTGTTGCATATTTAACAGCCCATCATTATTTTCTCCATCTGTTAACAGAATAATGGCTTTATTGCCCATGTTTGGAGAAGATCGCATTTTTTTTAATGAAAGCGCCAAAGCATCTCCTATGGCCGTTGAATTGCCTGCCATACCTGCTTCTATGTTATTTAACATCTTTATGACTGACGATTTATCATATGTAAGTGGAGACTGCATATAAGAATTTGTTCCAAAAACAATTAATCCGATGTCATCATTAGGACGTTTGGCAATAAAGTCTGAAATTACTTTTTTTATGGCATCAAGTCTGCTTATCCAGCGGTTGTTTAGCTTAAAATCTTCTTCAAGCATTGAGGTGGAAATGTCTGTTACTAACAATATCTGCCTACCTTGGGTTTTTATTTTTACCGGTTCTGAAGTATAAACAGGACGACATATGGCACATACAAAAAAACACCAAACAAGAAACATTAACCAAAATTTAGACCCATAAAGTTTATCTGTTTTATTTGCACTCCATACAGATGAAACCTTTATTAGTTTTATCTCAGCCATAAACGGAAAACGAATGGCATCTCCGTGCATTCCTTTAATTGCCGGCAGAATAAAAACCAACAAAAACGGTAATAAAACGAGGGCAAACAAATATGGATATGTAAAATACATCATAAATTTTCTCCTATCCAATGCTTGCAATAGTTCTGCAACTGCTTAACATCTGACAGAGTATATGTATCAGAGACGCATTTCATATACGGTGCGTTAATGAGTAATTCTTTAAGACGGTCATCTAATTTTTGAGAAGAATGAGAATCCAGAAAAGAAAGCCATTGTTTTCCTACCAGCGCTCCGGCTTCTTTATATTTTAAAACGCAAATTCTTCTTAAAATTTCTGACATGAGGCATACACTTTGCTTAAAATCTTGCAAGTTTGCTCTATTTAACAAGTGTAATGCATATAGTTTTTTGCTGGCCTGCCTGAACTTTATCAGCATTTTTACAAAAAAATATGCCAACAAAACAAGCAGTAAAACCAACAAAAAATCTAAATAAGAATAAATCTCCCAGCTTTTATCCGGTAAATGTATGTCTCTTAACTGCGGTAAATTTTCCATTTTTTCCTCTGTATTAAATTTATGTTATTTATCTGCAAATATCAAGGCTATTAATACGAAGTTAACATTATCTTGTTATAATGTTTGTGAAAGGAAGGCAATGGACACTATTAAAAAAATGTATGCAATAGGCTTAATGAGTGATACATCTTTGGACGGAATTGAAGCCAGCATTATTGAAACCGACGGTATTGATGTATTTGATTTTGTGCATAATGTGTCTTTGCCTTATGATGATAATTTGAGAAACACTTTATCTCAACTGGCAAACAAATCTCCAAAAGAATGTCCCGGACTTTTTACACAAACGGAAAATGATTTGACAGTAGCTCATGCAATAGCCGTAAAACAGTTAGTAAAAGAATTTGATCAAAAAATAGACATTGTTGGTTTTTATAGCCACACCCTCAAAATAGATCCCTACCAAAGAACCGTATATCAAATCGGTAACCCGCAACTTTTGGCAGATTTGTGCCAGATAAAGGTGGTGGCAAACTTTGCCAAATCGGATATTTTAAACGGTGGCATGGGCGCTCCGTTGGTTCCGGTATTTTATAATGCTCTTACATTTGAAATGCAAAAACCTGTATGCATTGTAAACATAGGTGGGATTACAAACATATCATGGATGGGAACAAACGGAGAATTGATGTCTTTTGATTGTGGCCCAGGAAATGCCTCAATAAATGACTGGGTGGCACACAAAGCAAATTTGAGAATGGATTACAATGGAAAACTGGCTATAAGCGGAAAAGTTGACGAACAAATTTTAAACGTGCTGATGAGACACAAATTTTTACAAAAACAACCACCAAAAATTTTAGACAGAAACCATTTTGATGATAAATTGCAACATTTGGAAAGCCTTTCTTTAGAAGATGGTGCTGCAACCGTTACAATGTTTGTTGCAAAATCAATTGCGAATGCCGTTGAAAACTTTTTGCCCGAAAAACCGCGTGAAATTATTATATGCGGAGGTGGTGCAAACAATGTTACCTTGATGAGATTTATAAAAAGCGCCCTACCGCAATTTGAAATTAAAAGTGCAAACCAAATCGGCTGGAACAGTAATTCTATCAAAGCACAGGCTGTAGCTTATCTTGCAGCAAGAAGAATGTATTTTCTGCCATCTGGATTTCCCGGAACAACCGCTGTGGAACAACCTGCTGTGTGCGGACAGATATATGAACCGTTTATTAAAGCTTAAAAAAGATATTGCCATAAATAGATTAAAAGAAAAATCTCTCCTATACCCATCATCTTAAAAGCAAGCTGATAACTCTTTTTTTTGGTCTTATGTCTAAATAGTTTTTGTCCCGCAAAGGCACCTAACCATCCGCCAAACAGCTCCAGAGTGTGAAGATCTAATTCTCTGATGCGTTGTCTGTGATTAATTGCCGCCTTTTTATCTATAAAGTATGCAACTATTGTTACCAAATTGATGGAAATAATATGAAAAATTAAAAACAGCATTACTGTTTTTTTAGAAAAAATGCTGGTTGTAAAATAATGATGTTCAATATAATAAGCACTTCCTAAAACTAAAAGCATATGCAAAAAATAAAAAGGATTTTTTTGCAATGGTCTTATAAGAGCCAATAATGCAAACAATATACAAGAAAATGTGATTACCATGATTTATCCAGTGATACGTATTGATATGTGTTTTTTACAGGACCAAGATGTTGCAGGTTGCCAGATCCATGAGTATAACAATATACATATGAAACATTGCGTTGGTTAAACTCTGACAATAAAAGATCAAGCACACGAGGATCCTTATTGTCAGATCTGAGCATTTTACATAATTCGCTTAATTTTGAATTTTTAACCTTATGGCTCATAACCATAATATCATCACCATTCATGCCAAATTGTGCACATGAACTCAAAAAAGCAATAAGCACTATAACAAACAGTTTTTTCATATATTCTCCTACCTTGTTTGCAATTATAGTATAAAAAAATTTAAAATCAAATTGAGATTTTTATATTTTCTTTTATAATTATCTCAAATAAACTTTTGGGATAAAAAAATGAAAAAAATTTCTTTACTTGCAATTGCTGTTTTGGCTTTGTGTTCTTGCGCAAAACAACATGATATGATTAACTTTGAAGAAGCTCAGGAAGACCTTTATCAATATGATGTTCAAAATCCGGAAAAGATGCTAAAAACAATTTCTGCAAAAGCATATATGATCGGAGCTATCAGAGCTACAAATAAAATGTTGGATGCAACAGGAACAATTTATCAGCAAAATCCAAAACCTACACTGTTTATTAAAGATATTGAAAAAGTTAATCCTGATTTACCAGACGGTTTTTATTTAGCACAACAAGCTACTCATGATATAATTAAAGAATCAAGAACTTATGATTTGGTAAATTCTTTAGATGATGCCAGATTTTACATAAGTCCTTCTATGGATATGGTGATTAATGCTGATGCACAAACTCCAACATTAATATATAAAATGGTTCTTTTTGACAAAGACGGTGTTAAAGTAAATGAATGGATTGAAACCGTTACAAAAACAAATAATGAAGAAAATGGTTGGTGGTAAAAAATTTGGACTATGCTTGTTATTGGCTTGTGTATGCCACCCATGTATAAGTGTGGCAGATGAAGATATTGCAATATATGCAACTGCGTGCGAACAAGTAAAAAATGAAGCAATTTCTTCTGTAAGAACGCGAGCTGCTGATAAAGCTTTGTTTACAGCAGTCAAAAAATTGCCGGAACTTGCAGAAGTAAAAAACAGTTTATCTGACCATGATTTTAATGTATTGGTTTATGCAATTGCAGATAATCAATTACAAAATGTGAATATGATTACACAAAAACAAGATGATTTTGAAATATGCGTGGAGGTAAATGCAGATTTACCAAAAGAAAATCTGAACAAAGAATTACTGCAAAACAAAAACAAAGAATCTGCTCTGGAAAAAGCCGCAGAAACAATGGAAAATATAACTGAAGAACAGCCAAAAACCATTGAAGACATAATTGAAAAAAATTCTACTCCGCAAATAAAAGATGAAACAAAGGCTTTGGTGTTTTTGGATAAACTGACTTTTTATAATAATACATCTTCTCAAGCATATACAAATGCACTTGCAAAACATTTGCAAAATAACTTTTTCTTTTATATGTCAGATGACAGAGAAGTGGCCGATTACATTATTATCCCCAAAGTTCTAAAAGCAAAAGTTGAAAACATAAATGAAAATACAAAACGTTTGCATATGATTGTATCTGTAGATCTACAAAACGAAAAAGAAGACTTAAATATCACAGAACATCAAAATAAAATTATCCTGTTCAACAGTGATGATGATCCGCAAAAAATTGCATCAGGCCTTATGACCGATTTGTTAAATAAAGCTTTTAATGTGGTTGTTAAAAAAATTGAGACAACAGAAAATAAAAAGCTGAAAAATTTAATTATTCCCGTAAAAAACTAACGTTTTTCTAACATAAAAGTTGCAGGTCCGTCATTAATTAAAGACACTTGCATGTCTGCTTGGAAAATACCGGTTTTTACATTTACGTCTTTTGATAGGGTTTCAACAAAAAAGTTATATAGCTCATTTGCCTCTTGAGGTCTTGCTGCTGTTTCAAAACCCGGGCGGTTTCCCCTGCTGGTGTCTGCAGCCAATGTAAACTGAGAAACAACCAAAATGCTTCCGTCAATATCTTTGACAGATTTATTCATTTTGCCGTTTTCATCTTCAAAAATTCTTAAATTTTGTATTTTTTGACACAAGTATGAAGCATTAGATGGGGTATCATCTTTTTCAATCCCCAAAAAAACCAGCAAGCCAGCCCCAATGGAAGAAACTTGTTTAGAGTTTACTTCCACTGATGCCGACTTTACTCTTTGAAGCAATGCTTTCATTATTTGCTATATGTTTTTGCCATTTCAGACAACATCATTGGCTTAATTTTGTCTGCGTAACCGGCTGCACCAAATTGAATGTATCTGTCAATACAAACTTTTTTCATTTCTTCAATTGCAGGTTTGAGATATTTTCTTGGGTCAAACTCTTTTGGATTTTCAGCAAATACTTTTCTGATTGCACCGGTAATTGCCATTCTGCAATCTGTATCAACATTTACCTTTCTCACACCGGATTTAATTCCTCTGACAATTTCTTCAACAGGAACTCCATATGTTTGTGGAATTGCACCGCCGTATGCATTGATTAAATCTTGCAATTCTTGTGGAACAGAAGATGAACCATGCATTACCAAGTGTGTGTTTGGCAATTTTTCATGAATTTTTTCAATAACATCAATTGCCAAAATTTCACCATCAGGTTTTCTGGTAAACTTATATGCACCGTGTGATGTTCCAACTGCAACAGCCAAAGCATCTACATTTGTAAGTTCAACAAATTGTTTTGCTTCATCGGGGTTTGTAACCAGCTTATCTTTAGTTAAAACGCCTTCTGCGCCATGACCGTCTTCTTTGTCACCTTTACCTGTTTCTAAGCTTCCAATACAGCCCAATTCTCCTTCAACAGATGCTCCAACAGCGTGTGCTCTGGCAACAACCTTTTGTGTAACATCAACATTGTATTCAAAAGAAGATGGTGTTTTTCCATCGCTCATCAGAGAACCATCCATCATTACAGAAGAATAACCGTTTACAATGGCAGATTGGCAAATGTCTACAGAAGAACCATGATCTTGGTGCAAACAGACAGGAAGATGCGGAAACATTTCAACTGCAGCTGCAACCATATGACGAATCATGGGATCTCCGGCAAATTTTCTGGCACCGGTAGATGTGGCCATAATAACAGGAGCATTTACTTCCGATGCTGCTTGCATTACAGCCAAAACTTGCTCCATGTCGTTAATGTTAAACGCAGGAACACCATAATTATTTTCTGCAGCGTTGTCTAAAATCTGACGCATTGATACTATTGGCATTATTTATTCCTTTCTTTTAGTTTTTGTTTTACTGTCTTAACGATGTTTTTTACCGTTATTGAAAAATGTTCATATAATTGTCCGGCAGGGCCTGATGCTCCAAATTGGTTTATGCTGATGACGTTAGATGTTTCTTTAACATATCTTTCCCAACCAAAACCGGATGCAGCCTCTATGGCAATTGTTATTCCGGATCCTAATACTTTTTCTTTATATTTTGAATCTTGTTTGTCAAATAATCCACAACAAACCATTGACACAACTGCAACATTTATTCCCTGAGATGCAAGCTCTTCTTGTGCTTTCATTGCCAAACTTACTTCAGAACCGCTGGCAATAAGCACACCGTCTTGCGTTTTTTTAGAATCTGCCGAACTAATAATATATGCTCCCTTTGTGCTTAAATTTTCTTTTATATCTTGCCTTATGGTAGGAAGATTTTGCCTGCTTAAAATTAACATTGAAGGTTTGTTATCTTGCAGTGCACATTGCCAACATTCGGCGGTTTCTATGGTGTCTGCCGGTCTAAAGACATTTATGTTTGGCATGGCTCTGTATGAAGCAAGGTGTTCTATGGGCTCATGTGTCGGTCCGTCTTCACCAACACCGATAGAATCGTGAGTAAACACATATATTTCTTTTAACCCCATAAGAGCGGCAAGTCTGACCGACGGACGCAAATAATCTGAAAAAACAAAGAACGTGCCACCAAAAGGAATGAAACCGCCATGCAAAGCAAGTCCGTTCATTATGGCTCCCATGGCATGTTCTCTGATGCCGTATGCAATTTCATTGCCATTGAAATCTTTTTTACTAATAAGCTTCATTCCGTCAACATGAGTTAAATTTGAGGCAACCAAATCTGCCGAACCTCCAATTAAAGCAGGAACATTTTTTACTATCTGCTCTAAACAAAGCTGAGATGACTTTCTTGTGGCAACTGTTGGGCGTTCTTGTAAAACTTTATTTTTAAAAGCTTCCAAATCTTTATCCCAATTTTTTGGCATATCTCCATGTATAAGAGAATAAAAGCTTTTGTTTCTTTTTGCTGATGATTGCCATTTCTTATATGCCTCCGCACTTCTTTTTCCGGCTTCTTGCCATAATTTTTTAACATGAGATGGAATTTCAAATGCCGGGCATTCCCATGCAAGCTCTTTTCTTACCAAAGATATCTCTTCTGCACCAAGCGGTGAACCATGGCATTTTGAAGTACCGGATTTGTTTGGCGAGCCGAAACCTATAACTGTTTTGCAAGCAATAAGTGTAGGTTTTGAAGATTTTTGCGCTTTTTTTATGGCTTTGTATATTTGACAATGGTTGTGTCCGTTTATTTGTATGGTGTTCCAACCACAAGCCTTAAAACGTAAAATTTGGTCTTCTGAAGAAGCTCTGTTTACATTGCCGTCTATGGTAATGTTGTTATTATCCCAAAATACAATAAGTTTATTTAACCCAAGGTGTCCGGCAATGGAAATGGCTTCTTGAGAAATACCTTCCATCAAACATCCGTCTCCGGCAATTACATATGTGTAATGGTTGCAAAGCTCTTTACCATATTTGGTTTGTAAAATCTTTTCTGCAATTGCCATACCCACAGCAGAGCTTATCCCTTGTCCAAGAGGGCCTGTGGTCATATCAACCCCGCTTAAATGACCATATTCAGGATGTCCGGCTGTTTTAGACCCAAGTTGACGAAAGTTTTTGATATCTTCCAAAGAAATATCTTTGTATCCGCTCAAATACAACAGACTATATAACAACATGGAGCCATGACCTGCCGACAAGATAAACCTGTCTCTATCAAACCATTGACCATCAGACGGATTAAACTTTAAAAAGTGCGTCCATAATATGGTGGCAACATCTGCCATGCCCATAGGCATTCCGGGATGTCCTGATTTTGCTTTTTCTATTGCATCTATGCTTAAGAATCTAATAGCATTTGCCATTTGTTTTTCTTTTTTAAAACATTTACAAAAACACATATTGCCTCCTTTATTTTTGTTCAAAACACGCAACTAATTCAAAGTGTTGCGAATATATAAATTGATCTATCAAAACAACTTCTTTGATTGTGTATGCATCTATCAATACGTTGGCATCATTAACAAACGTATATGGATTACAAGAAACAGCTATAATCTTGTCAGGTTTGTATGCGCTGTGCAAAATGCTATTTACCACAGACTTTGAGCCAGCTCTGGGAGGATCTATAATAACCACCTTTACATCTTTTAATTCTTCTTCGTCTGGCGCTTCTTTAAACAGATTTTTTTTAATAGCATTAATGTTGTGTATCTGATTTCTTTTGATGGAATTTGTAAAATTTGCAAGCAAATCTTCAGACGAATCCATGCCGTCTATTTTTATGTTTTTTTGGTTTGCAAATGCATATGAAAATGTGCCACAACCGCAAAATAAATCCATAAATCTGCCGGTAGTGTTACCTGCGTATTTTTTTACCGTTTCTATTAAAAAATTTTGTGATGCTTGGGTGGGCTGTAAAAAATCTGTGGCTGTTACGAATATCTCATATCCACATATATTTATTGTGGGCTTGGTTTTTTCTATTATCGGTTGTGCGTATGAGTTAACTTTATGGCGGTGAGATATTTTGATTATGTCTGCAAACTCCTGAGCAAATTCAAAAATATCCATTCGCTCATTTAAACCGAGCTCTTGCTCAAATTCTAAGACAACGTCTAATCCTTGGTCTGCATCTAAAACCCAAACATCTCCTTTTTTAACCTGTCCGTAGGAACAAATTTTGCTTAAAATCTGACGTATATTATTGATATTGTTGTTTATGCGAGGTGTAAGTAGTTTGCAAAAACAAGCATCATATATATTATGGCTTTGTTTCCGGTTAAACCCAAATATGAGATTACCTTTGCGAAACATAAATGTAAAACTGCAACGCCTTCTACTGCCATCGCAAACAAAATAAGGCTTTCCAACAGGTATCTCTTGTTGTTTAATTTGTGATAAAATATGCATAAAAGAATTTTCTTTTTGCTCTTTATATGCATCTAAAGTTAAGCCTCTTAATGGGCAACCTCC
>JAZNSB010000003.1:0-72769 GCA_045590955.1 Alphaproteobacteria bacterium
TTAGATGTTGAACATGCCGATATTGATCAAACAACTGTTGCCGATATTTGTGCTTCTTTTCAGCTTGCCGTAACAGAATGTTTGGTTAAAAAACTTGAAGACGCTATTCGTACATTCAAAAAAGATTTTCCAGAGGGAAAAGATTTGGTGGTTTCCGGCGGAGTGGCTGCAAATTCTTATTTAAGAGCTTCTTTAGAGGATTTGGCCAAAAAGCATTCCTTGGTCTTTTCTGCTCCACCAATAAAGCTTTGCACAGACAATGGCGTGATGGTGGCTTGGGCCGGGCTTGAAAAGTTTGAAAAAGGAATGGTTTCTGATTTTGGATTTAAACCCCGTCCTCGTTGGCCTTTGGATGAAAATGCACCTAAAGTTGCCGGTGCAGGAGGAGTAAAAGCATGAGAAAGCAAAATGAAGTTTTTGAAATTATGGGTGTTTTAGAAAAACTAAACCCGAATCCAAAATCTGAATTGTTTTATACTAATGATTATACCCTGTTGGTGGCAATCATTCTTTCTGCTCAAAGCACCGATAAGGGTGTAAATAAAGCTACTCCTGCGCTTTTTGAGGTTGCTGATAATCCACAAAAAATGGTAGATTTGGGCCTAGAAAACCTAAAATCATATATAAAAACTATAGGGCTTTATAATAATAAAGCAAACAATATTATTAAGATGAGTCGGACTCTATTGGATGAATATGGTGGAAGAGTGCCATCAGAAAGAACTTTGTTAGAAAAGCTTCCCGGTGTGGGAAGAAAAACCGCTAATGTGTTATTAAATGTGTGGTATAATAAACCATATATTGCTGTTGATACCCATGTAATGAGGTTGGCAAAGCGTCTTGGGTTTAGTAATGGGAAAACACCTTTAGATATTGAAAAAGATCTGGAAAAGATTATTCCAGATCAATTTAAAGTTAACACAAACCATTTGTTGGTTTTGTTTGGCAGATATCTTTGTAAGGCCAAAAAACCCCATTGTTTTAAATGTCCTATAGCACATTTGTGTAAATCTGCAGACAAAAACCTTTAGTTGGCCTTTTTTCTGGCATAAATTTGTGCAAAATCTATGGGTTGCAAATTAATTGGTGGAAGTCCTGCGTTTGCAAGATTGTGCAAAATTATGCTTCTGGCAAAAGGAAACATTTGTCTTGGTATTTCTATAAGCAAAACAGGTTCTATGTGTTCCTTTGGAATGTTTAGTGTAACAACAGACGCATATTCAAGCTCTAATATAAAAATCTTTTTCTCTTCAAAATTACCTTCCAGCAACATCTTTAGCGTTACATTAAAAAAGTTTTTTTCCAGATGTTTTGCCTGAATATCGACGTTTATATCCACTTGCGGTGCTGCATTCAATTCCTTAAAAATTTCCGGAGCCAAAGGAACTTCTAAAGAAAGGTCTTTTATATATTGTGCGTTTATAAAAATTTGCGGAGCCTGTTGTTGCTCTTGTGCTTTTGTTTTTTGTTCTTTTTTCATCTGCCTCTCCTTTGTTTATAAAAGATAGAATAAATTATTTTTGTCAGCTGTCAAACATTTAAGTTGATTAAACCAATAAATGCTCTATATATATACTTATATGAATTTTTAACAGGAGCGGTTATGCATTTTTTGGATATTTTAATTCTTTTATTGGCTGTTTTGTTTATTTTAAAAAAACTAAAGAGTATTTTAGGTACTCAACCGAATATGATAAAACAAAACAAGATTTCTCAAGAAAATGCTTCTAAAATTTTTGCTTTTATTATGCAAGAAGCCGAAAAACAACAGAAAAAAGAAGAAAAAATCATTGCTTCAGAAACTTCTGAAGAAAACAGTCCAATTGAATATGTTTTAAATAAAATTCCAAATTTTAACAAAAAAATCTTCCTGAAAAACGCAATGAGAGCCTTTGAAATTATTGTTGAGGCTGTTGCTCAGGGAGATAAAGCTTCTTTAAAACCATTGCTTAATAACTCTTTGTTTGAGAAGATATCCGCTGTTTTAGATGATAGAAAAGAAAATGGTATTGTGGCAGAAACAGACTTTATTGGTTTTGATAAAGTGGAAATTATAAATGCAACTCTTAATGATGAAAAAATGGTTTCTGTTGTGGTTAAATTTATTTCTCAACAAGTGAATTTGCTTAAAAACAAAGACGGTGAAATAATTGAAGGAGATCCTCAGTTTATTCAAACAATCTCAGATTGTTGGACTTTTGAAAAAGATATTACATCAAACAACCCTTCTTGGTCTTTGGCGTCTACAAAAAATGTATAAAAAAACTATAATTCTTTTTGTGATACTTTCTCTTTTTTGCGGTTGTAAAAAACGCGAAGAACCGGTTGTTGAAAAACCTTTATTACCAATCTCTTTTTCTGAAGTAACCGGTTGGAATAATGAGAGTTTTGAAGATTTTATCCCAGCTTTTGCAGAAAATTGTAAAAAAATTATAACTTTGCAACAAAACCTAAAGTCATCAATGTTTGAAATAAACTTGTCTGACTATAAAAAAGTTTGTATTGATTTTTTTAACACCAAACAATTTTCAAAAACCTCTCTTAGATTTTTTTTAGAAAAAAATTTCAATTTGTATAAAATAAAAGATCAAAATTCCGGAATTTTTACTTCTTATTATGCGCCGTTTTTTGATGCCTCTTTAACAAAAAAAGGTGCTTTTCTTTATCCTTTATTGGCAAAACCTGATGATGGTATTGTTATTAATCTTCAGGATTTTGATAAATCTTTTCCTCAAAAACAATTATTAGGAAAAATTCAAAATGGTAAATTAATCCCTTATGATGAAAGAAAGGATATTGTTAAAAAAACTACATCTTCTGTTCTGCTGTGGTTAAAAAACTTTTCTGATATCGTTGATTTACAAACTCAAGGATCCGGTATTGCAAAACTGGAAGATGATAGTTTGATTAATGTCTCTTATGATATATCAAACAATTTGGAATTTAAGGGAATGGGTAAAATTCTGATAGAAAAAAATATATTACAATCAGGTGCGGCAACTTCTTTGCATGTGAAACGCTGGATAAAAAACAACCCTGAAGAAGCAATGAAGTTATTTAATGAAAACAAGCGTTTTGTTTTTCATAAAACAAGCCCATTAAAAAACGTTACAGGGGCTTTTGGAACAGCCTTGTTGGCACAAAGAAGCTTGGCCGTGGATAAAAATTTTATCCCTCTTGGAACATTGTTGTGGTTAGACACAAAAGGTCCGGATAAAGAGAATGTTAAAAAACTTGTTTTTGCTCATGATACCGGAGCAGATATTGTTGGTAAAATCAGAGGAGACTTGTTTTGGGGTGTGGGAGATGATACTGTGTTAGAAAAATCCGGTAAAATGAAAAATAACGGTTTTTATTACATATTGTTACCAAAAAGCGTTTTGGAGAATGTTAATGAAAAAAAATAACAAAGCAGATTTATTAATATACAAAGCCCTAAACAGTGCTTTTAAACAAAACAAATTAAGATTTTATCTTAATTATGAAAAAATTAATCGCCCGGGGTCTCCTGTTTATAATCCTTGGGAGGTCTTGTTGCCCATTTTGGTGCCTGTTGTGCTTGGTGTTATACTTATCTTATGGACAAACATCCTTGTTGGAATTTTGTTTATTGTGGCGATGTTGTTGCTCTATATTCATTATGTAAAAAAACGCTTTTATTCTAATTTGGTAACTAGAACCAAAAATATGATGGAAAAAGATCTTAATAGCTTTAAAACATTGTGGAATTATGGTGGTTTTGTATTGGTAAATGCAGAAAATAAAACTATAGGCTGTGTTGCACCGAAAGGTGATTGGAAAGAGTTTGTTGTGCAAAATTTTGCTGATTTTATGGTTGAAAAAAAAGAAGAAAAAAAAGAAGAAGTTGTTATAGATGAAAAACCAAGATCAAGAAGACGAAAATAATTTTCAGGCTCTTATTGAAGGTGTTGAAAAAATAAAAACAAATAGTGTTTTTATTAAACCTAAGCAAATAAAAAAAATAAAAAAAGACAACAATTTTGTGCCGGAAAAAGATATTTCTGATTTAGGTTTTCTTGATGTTGGAAACCTGTCTTTCGTTGATAGAAATACTGCAAAAAAATTTAAAACCAGCAAATTAAAAATAGATGCAAGTATTGACTTACACGGTTTAACAGAAAAAGAAGCTTTTTCTGTTGTTTGTGATTTTGTAAAAGATTCTTACTCTAAGCGGTTTAGAAATATATTGATTATCACCGGAAATGGTGAATGTTTAAAAAACAGACTACCTGAATGGTTAAACACATATTTTAGATCTATTGTTCTTTGTTTTGTTCATCCTGCACAAAATAAGGGTGGGCAGGGAGCTTTGCAAATTTTATTAAAAAGGCATTAATTGTTCCATATTGCGTTTTTTAATTTGCTATTTAAGAAATTTTCATGATTTTCCATTTCTTCTGCTGTTACATGAAAGTTTCTGGAAGGCTTAAAGCTTCTTTCTACTTCAACAACCAATGTTTGTGCTTTTTGCTGTACATCTGTTTTTAAAGCAAATACAGGTTCTTTTCCGCCAATGAGTTCAAGATATACCTGAGCAAGTAATTGGGAATCAAGAAGAGCTCCGTGAGATGTTCTGGAAGAATTGTCAACATTAAATCTTTTACAAAGGGCGTCTAAGTTATTTTTTGATCCTGGAAATTTTTTCTTAGCAATTTCCAGTGTATCTATTACTCTTTCCCATGCAAAACCTTCTTTGTTTATATTGCTTAACTCTTGATTTAAAAACTTTATATCAAAAGAAGCATTATGGGCAACAAGCTTGGAATCTGTTCCTACAAAATCCAAAAAATCATCTATTATATCTTCAAAAACAGGAAAATCCTGTAAAAATTGAGTTGACAGGCCATGTACTTTAAAAGCTTCTTCCGGCATGTCTCTTTGTGGATTAATATATTGATGGTATGTTCTTCCTGTAGGAATATGATTTTCTAATTCAACAGCACCTATTTCTACAATTCTATCACCATTTTTTTCATCAAAACCTGTTGTTTCCGTATCAAATACAATTTCCCTTACCATTATAAAATTCCGTCTATAATTAAAATGATTTCTTGTTTTAGTTTTTGAATACTTTTGTCTGTATTAATAAGAATATCAACTTTCTCTATTTTGTCTTTATTTTTTTGTTGTATTGTATATATGTTATTAAATTGTGTTTCTGATATTTTATCTCTGCGTAAAACTCTTTCTTTTTGTTTATCTTTTTCAAGAAAAACACCTATGGTTTTATAACAATATTTATCCCATCCCATTTCATATAAAAGAGCTAAATCAATAAAAAGAAGCTGACATTTTTTAGTATTTTTTCTTATTGTTGATTTAAGTTTATTAAAAACATATGGATGAATGATGTTTTCCAATGTTTTTAGTTTGTCGTGATCTTTAAAAACTATTTCTCTTAATGTTTTCTTGTTTATTTTTCCGTTTTCAAACACTTCAGGAAAGTATCTTTTAACGCAAGAAATAACCGAAGTATTGCTGTAAGCTTTTCTTCCCCAAAAATCAGCATCAAAAACACAAAAACCCAAGTTTCTTACAATTTTTGCAATTGTTGATTTTCCACATCCAATAAAGCCGGTAATTCCTATTATTTTCATAAAAACCCTTTATTTTCAAATAGTTATAAATTATCAACAACCCATCTGCTTTTTGTGTATAAGTTACAAGAATAGTACTTTTTTGATTAATTATTCATGTTTACTTATTTTATTAAACAAAGTTATCCAGATGTGTATATGTTATGTTCACCTATAAGATATGTGAATATAACTTTTTTATCAACAGTCTTTTGAGTTTTTTTAATATATTGTTTTCTTTATAAAAACCGCTTTTCTATACACACATTTTTCAACAGTTTTATTTGTGTGTATATTTCTGTGTATATTTTTTTATTTCACAATTTAACAGCCATCTACTAACAACAACAAATTTTTTAAATTTAAATGATAGGAAGGATTGATTGTGCATAAGTTTTGAGTTTGACTTTTTAAAAAAACTAATATATATATGCAGCATATTTAATGTCTTATCCGGTTCCGGAAATTTTCATCAATATAGGAAAAATCATGAATTTAAAACAGTTAAAAGAAAAAACTCCTCAGGAGTTATTAGAACAAGCTGAATCTTTGGGTATTGAAGATGCATCTTCAATGAGAAAACAAGATTTAATGTTTAGTATTTTGAAAAAAATAGCTTCTGATGACAGTGCAATTTTGGGCGAAGGCGTTATAGAAGTAATGCAAGATGGTTTTGGTTTCTTGCGTTCATTAGAATCTAATTATTTAGCCGGTCCTGACGATATTTATGTATCTCCGGCACAGGTTAGAAAATATGCTTTGAGAACAGGCGATACTGTTGAAGGGGAAATTAGAGCGCCAAAAGAAAATGAAAGATATTTTGCTTTAACAAAAATAAATAAGATAAATTTTGAAGATCCGGAACTTTCTAAGTTAAGGGTTAATTTTGACAACCTTACACCTTTATATCCTACAAAAAAATTGGATTTTGATGTAATTTGCGGAGATAAAGATTATACGACAAGGGTAATTGATTTAATTGCACCTCAGGGAAAAGGACAAAGAGGTCTTATTGTTGCTCCTCCTAGAACAGGTAAAACGGTTATGTTGCAAAATATTGCTCATGCAATTGCAACAAAACATCCTGAAGTTCATCTTATGGTTCTTTTGATTGATGAAAGACCTGAAGAGGTTACGGATATGACGCGTTCTGTTAAAGGAGAGGTTATTTCATCTACCTTTGATGAGCCGGCATCAAGACACGTTCAGGTTGCTGAAATGTGTATTGAAAAAGCAAAACGTTTGGTAGAAATGAAAAAAGATGTTGTGATTTTGCTTGATTCAATAACTCGTTTGGGTAGAGCTTATAATACTGTTGTTCCTTCTTCCGGTAAGGTTTTAACCGGTGGTGTTGATGCAAATGCTTTACAAAGACCAAAAAGACTTTTGGGTGCTGCAAGAAATGTGGAAGAAGGTGGTTCTTTAACAATTATTGCAACAGCTTTGATTGATACAGGTTCAAGAATGGATGAAGTTATTTTTGAAGAATTTAAAGGAACCGGTAACTCTGAAATTATACTTGATAGAAAACTTACAGATAAAAGATTGTTCCCAACAATTGATATTACACGCTCAGGAACCAGAAAAGAAGAGCTTTTGGTTGATAAGGCAACTTTATCTAAAATGTGGGTATTAAGAAGAGTTTTAATGCAAATGGGAATGACGGATGGTATGGAATTCTTACTTGATAAACTCAAAGTAAGCAAAGATAACCAAGATTTTTTTAATACAATGAATCAGTAAAATAAAGAAGAGGGGTTAATAAACCTCTCTTCTTCCTACATGGTCCGGTTTTGAAATTAAACCTTCTTCTTCCATTCTATCAATCAAAGAAGCTGCTCTGTTATATCCTATGCGAAGCCTTCTT
This sequence comes from Alphaproteobacteria bacterium, assembly GCA_045590955.1. Lineage (GTDB taxonomy): Bacteria > Pseudomonadota > Alphaproteobacteria > RF32 > CAG-239 > JAZNSB01. The sequence goes on from JAZNSB010000003.1 coordinate 7,465, forward strand.
TGTATATAGCTTGTTGAGGCTTTTTTATCAGCAAGAACAATTTCAACAGCTTGTTTGTATAAATCGTTGTCTGAAGAAATTCCTCCAAAAGACGTATTATCAAAAACAGCAGAACTGTCTCCTGCAGAAGAAGTTTCTCCTTCTGTAATACCTTCAATATATTCGGGTTGTTTTTGTGTTTTTATAAATTCAACAACTTTTTCTATTTCTGCTTCTTTAACAAAAGCTCCGTGTATTCTGATAGGTTTTAAACCTGCAGGCATGTATAGCATATCTCCTTTACCAAGGAGTTGTTCTGCACCTTGTTCTCCTAAAATGGTTCTACTGTCTATTTTTGATGTTACTTGGAAGGATATTCTTGCAGGGAAGTTGGCTTTTATTGTTCCTGTAATTACATCAACAGAAGGTCTTTGGGTTGACATAATCAGGTGAATACCTGCAGCTCTGGCCATTTGAGCAAGTCTTTGAATAGCTGCTTCTACATCTTTTCTGGCAACCAACATTAGATCAGCCATTTCATCAACAACCACAACAATGTAAGGAAGCGGAGATAAATCCATTTCTTGTTCTTCATAAATGGGAGCTCCGGTTTCTTTGTCAAAACCTGTTTGAATTGTTCTTTTATATGTTTTTCCGCTGGCTTTAATTTCTTCAACTTTTTTATTATAGCCTGTTATATTTTTAACATTTAATTTGGTCATTGCCCTATATCTGTCTTCCATTTCTTTTACAGCCCATTTAAGGCCTATAACAGCTTTTGACGGATCTGTAATAACCGGTGTGAGCAAATGTGGAATGCCGTTATAAACAGAAAATTCAAGCATTTTTGGGTCAATCATAATAAATTTACACTCGTCAGGTGTTTTATTAAATAAAATGGATAATATCATAGAGTTAACACCAACAGATTTACCTGATCCGGTTGTTCCGGCAACAAGTAAGTGTGGCATACCGGATAGGTCTGCATAAATATTTTTTCCACCTATATCTTTACCAAGAACCACATTTAGATTGTTTTGAGAGTTTATAAAATTATCATCTTCAAAAAGTTCTCTTAACCACACAGTGTTTCTACTGGAATTGGGTATTTCAATACCTATTGTTTTTGAGCCAGGAATAACAGCAACCCTGACAGATTGAACACCCATAGATCTGGCAATTTCAGGAGCAAGAACAATAACTCTGGCAATTTTTATTCCTGGAGCAGGTTCAAGTTCATATAAAGTTACAACAGGCCCCGGATTGGCTTTTACTATTTTACCTTCTACGCCAAATTCTTTTAATACGCTTTCCAATTCAAAAGATGTTTTTTCTAAGTCTTTTTGCGAAAGAGACGTAACTGAATTTTTATCTTTTGACTTTGTAAGTAATTCAAAAGATGGTTTAACATAAGAATCAACAACAGAAACAACTCTTGTTTTTTCAATAGGTTGAACAGGTGTTTTTAATGTTTTTTCTTCTTTTTTATTTACTTTCTTTTTAGGTGTTTTGCGCTCAATTCTTGTAGGTGTTTGTCTTTTGAAAATAATGGACCAGGCAAAAAAACCTATAATCATGATTATTTTGAAAATTAAAAACAAAAATCTGTAGATGTAGTTGCAAATTTTTAACCAAAACTTGTAATTTATACCAACGGAAAAATTAAATGACAAAAAGCTTAAGAGTGAAAAAACAGTAATCAAAATATATTTGGTTAAATTTGAAGGATATAGGTTGTTAGCTAAGCTAAAAACAAACTCTGAAATTTTATATCCGGCAAGCCCGCCTAACTTAAATAAATTAAATTCTGTTGGAATAGAGTTTAACGAAATGGAAAGCGTTAACACACCCAAAATAAAGGCAAAAAATCTTGAATAAGGACATATTAGTTCTTCTTTTTTTAAATTACTGTATCCCCAGAATAAAGGTGCAATTAAAAATATAATTAGAGAAAAACCAAACCAATGAAGAATAAAGGTGGCAAAATTTGCTCCTGTAGGGCCAAAAAAGTTTTTTACTGGTAGAGAGTTTGAAATTAGAAAAGAACTGTCTGTAGGGTTGTAAAAAACGCAACTACCCCAACAAAAAACAACAAACATCATAATGCCAAGACCTGTTGCTTGTCTGAGTATTTGTTTAAATATGTTTTTTTGTTTTTTGCGTTTTGCCATGTTTTTCTCCTTATAAACAGTGTTATTCTAATCTTTATAAATTAACATCAGATTAAAAACTTGACTTTTTTACAATAATAATTCACCCTGTTTTTGAAACTTTTGAAAGGATATTTATGACAAATGCTTTTGTTTTCCCGGGACAGGGATCTCAGTATATTGGGATGGGAAAATCTCTGTATGAAAATTTTTCTTCTGCAAAAAATGTGTTTGAAAGAGTTAATAATGCGCTTTCTCAAAATCTTACAAAAATAATGTTTGAAGGACCGGCAAATGATTTGTCTTTAACAGCAAATACACAGCCTGCTATTATGGCTGTTTCTATGGCGGTAACAGAGGTTTTGAAAAAAGATTTTGATTACGATATTACAAAAAAAGCAAAATTTTTTGCCGGTCATTCTTTGGGAGAATATTCTGCGCTATGTGCAACTCAAATGTTTGATTTGGAAGATACAGCTAAGTTACTCAAAATAAGAGGAGAAGCAATGCAAGAAGCTGTTCCTTTAGGGAAAGGCGGAATGGTTGCTGTTTTGGGGGTTGGTGTAAAAGATATTGGTGATTTGATAAAAAATGCTTCTGATGATAAGTTTTTTTGTGTAATGGCTAACGATAATGCCGACGGACAAGTGGTGTTGTCAGGTCATACAGAGGCAATAGACAAAGTGTGTGCTTTAGCGCCGGAATATGGTGCAAAAAGATGTATTAAACTGCCAGTTTCTGCGCCGTTTCATAGTCCTTTGATGCAAAAAGCTGCAGAAAAAATGGCAGAAGCGTTAAACAATGTTAGAGTTTATAAACCGCTGGTACCTGTGGTTGAAAATGTTGTGGTAACACCGTTAGAAAACGAACATGAAATTATAACAAGATTAATAGAGCAGGTTGTGTGTCCGGTAAGGTGGAGAGAAACAATGACCTTTTTTGAAGAAGAAGGTATAAATAAATTTATAGAGCTTGGTGCCGGAAAGGTTTTAACAACAATAGCAAAAAGAAACATGAACAATGTAATTTGTATAAATTTAGAAAAACCGGAAGATATAGAGGTTTTTGTTAGAGGAGAAGAAAATGTTTAGATTAGACGGAAAAAAAGCTTTAGTAACCGGAGCCGCAGGCGGATTAGGCGATAAAATCGTTAGAACACTTCATTCTTTGGGAGCAACAGTTGTTTTAACAGATATGAATGCTCAACCAATGAATGAGATTAAAGAAGATCTCAAAGAAAGAGTTTTTGTTTTTGCAGCAAATCTGTCAAACGATGAAGAAGTAAACAATATGGTAAAAAGTATTGAGGAACAAGTTGGAACAATTGATATATTGATTAACAACGCCGGGCTTACCAGAGACAATTTGTTTATGAGAATGTCTGATGAAGAGTGGCAACTTGTTTTGGATGTTAATTTAACGGCAGGTTTTAAGTTAGCACGAAAGCTGATTAGACCGATGATGAAAAACAGATGGGGAAGAATTATAGGAATAGCATCCGTTGTTGGAGCAATGGGCAATCTTGGACAAGCAAATTATGCTGCTTCAAAAGCAGGAATGGTTGCTATGAATAAATGTTTGGCTCAAGAAATTGGTTCTAGAAACATTACTGTTAATTCTGTTGCTCCAGGGTTTATCAGAACAAAAATGACAGATGTATTGCCAGAGAATGTTAAAGAAGAATTGATGAAAAAAATTCCTTTAGCTCGACTTGGCGAGGCCCAGGATGTTGCAAATGCTGTTGCTTTTTTGGCATCTGAAGAAGCAGCATATATTACAGGACAAACAATTCACATAAATGGTGGAATGGCAATGATTTAAGTCAAAAAAGGTATTAAAAAACCCCGCATTTTGCGGGGTTTTGTTTTTATCTTTTAGCATATTTTGCTCTTGGAACATAATGCGTATGCAATAGTTCGTGAGCTTTGCCTTTTCCTGCTTCTCCCAAAAATTCTGTATATACTTGTTTTACAGATTCATTGTGGTGAGATAATCTATTTGATGAATTTAGATCTTCTTTTAATAGACCTTGAGCTCTTTTTGCTCTGATTTCATCTGTAATTCCTCGGGGTTTTGGTTGATCAGGAAGCATTACCCTTGGTTGTCCGCCACCGGCGATACAACCGCCACGGCAAGCCATAACCTCTACAAAGTGGTATGGAAGCTCTTCATTGTTTGCTTTTGCGTTGCGAATCTGGTCTAACACTGTTTCAACATTTTTTGCACCGTGAGCAACTGCAATACGAACCTTTGTTCCGTTAATGTCTATTTCTGCTTTTTTGATACCGTCAAGACCAACCACATCAACAAAATCTATGTTTCCAAGCTCTTTGCCTGTTACATAAAAGTATGCGGTTCTCAATGCTGCGGTCATTACGCCGCCGGTTACTCCAAAAATGGTGCCGGCACCGGTGTATTCTCCAAGAGGAGAATCTGCCGGTTCTTCAGGAAGTTTTCTGAAAGCAATACCGGCTTGTTTTATCATGCGACAAAGCTCTCTTGTGGTAAGAGAAACGTCAACATCTTGATAACCGGAAGAAGACATGTCTTCAGAACGCTGAATCTCCCATTTTTTGGCAGTGCAGGGCATAACCGAAATCACACGAATGTTTGCCGGATCAAGATTCATTTTTTGAGCATAATATGTTTTTGCTAAAGCACCAACCATTGCTTGAGGTGATTTGCATGTAGAGAAGTTTGGTATCATATCTTGATGATATTTTTCCATAAGATCAACCCATGCAGGACAACAAGATGTCATCAACGGCAGTTTTTCAGGTTCTGATGTAAATCTTTTTACAAATTCTGTTGCTTCTTCAATAATTGTTAAGTCAGCACCAAAGTTTGTGTCAAAAACCTTGTCAAAACCAAGTCTGCGCAATGCTGCATATGTTTTTCCTGTTAAATTTTCTCCAAAATCATAGCCGAACTCTTCGCCAATTGCTACTCTTACGGCAGGAGCAATTTGAACAATGGTTGTTATGTTTGGGTCATTTATCATGTCCCAAACTTTTTGTGTTTCGTCATATTCAACAATTGCACCTGTCGGACAGTGAGCAGAACATTGTCCACATTTTATGCAAGGGCTGTCTGCTAAAGGAATGCCACCGGCGGCAGAAATTCTTGTGGCAAGACCTCTGTTTAAGAAGCTTAGAGCCCAAACGTTTTGTTGGTTTTGACAAACGTCTACACAGCGTCCACAAAGCACACATTTATCTGGGTGTAAAACAATAGATTTAGTAGAATCGTCGGAAGGCAACCCTTTTACCAAAGATGGCAAATCTTCATTTTCAATACCGAAAGAGTGTGCCAAATCTTGCAATTCACAATGTCCTGAGCGCAAACACGTTAAACACTGATTAGGGTGTGCTGACAAAATAAGCTCTAAAACAGATCTGCGAACAGAAACAATTTCTGGATCTGAGGTGATAATTTTCATTCCTTCAGCAACAGGTGTGCAACAAGATCTTAAAATTCTACCATTAACCTTTACAATGCATATACCACAACCGGCAGAAGGGTCTACATCGGGGTGCTTACAAAGGGTTGGAATATCAATTTGAACGGTTCTTGCGGCTTCTAAAATGGTTGTACCCTCAGGAACATCTACTTCAAATTTATCAATTGTGATTTTTACCATATTATTTTTCCTCCTTTGCTTCTTCATTAACCTTTTCCAGATATTCATTTTCATAGAAATGAAGTGTGGAAAGAACGGGGTTTGGAGCTGTTTGACCTAAACCACACAAAGAAGCTTTTTGCATTGCTGTTGCAATTTGTTTAAGTTTTTCAATGTCTTTTTTTGTTGCTTCACCGTCATTTATTTTTTTGAGCAAAGACAACATCTGTTTTCCACCAATTCTGCATGGAGCGCATTTACCACAAGATTCATCTACTGTAAAGTCAAGATAGAAACTGGCAAGCTTTACCATGTCTTGAGTGTCATCAATAACAATCATACCGCCTGAACCCATAATAGACCCAACCTCTTTTAAGGCATCATAACAAACACCAAGGTCAAGTTTGTCGGCCGGAATCACACCTCCCGAAGGGCCTCCTGTTTGTACAGCTTTTAATTTTTTACCACTGGGAACACCACCGCCAATTTCGTTTACAATTTCATTTATGGAAGTACCCATTGGAATTTCTATTAATCCGGAATGTTCAACTTGTCCGGTTAAAGCAAAAACCTTGGTTCCTTTTGAGGTTGCGGTTCCAAAAGATGCAAACCAATCGGCACCCTTTAATATAATAGAAGGAATGTTGCCCAAAGTTTCAACATTGTTTACACAACTTGGCTTGTCCCACAATCCTTTGTTTGTAGGATAAGGAGGTCTTGGACGAGGAGTTCCTCTGTGTCCTTCTATTGAACGGATTAAAGCTGTTTCTTCTCCGCAAACAAAAGCTCCGGCACCAAGACGAATATCTATATCAAAAGAAAAGTCTGTACCCATAATGTTTTTGCCAAGCAAAAGAGTTTTTTTGCAACTTTTTATTGCTTTACTAATTCTTTCCACGGCAAGAGGATATTCTGCTCTGATATAGAACCAACCTTGTGTTGCGCCAGTAGCATATGCAGCAATCATCATACCCTCAATAACAGCATGAGGGTCTCCCTCTAAGATACTTCTGTCCATGTATGCGCCAGGGTCTCCTTCGTCACCATTACAGATAATAAATTTTTCATCAACGGTTGGAACTTTTGCTGCAAGCTCCCACTTCATGCCGGTGGAGAATCCACCACCACCACGACCGCGTAGGCCTGATTTTTTGATTTCTTCAACAACTTGAGCCGGTGTCATGGTTTTCAAAACTTTTTCTAAAGCCAAATATCCGCCCCTGGCAATATATTCTTGAATATCTTCCGGGTTAATAAGACCGGCGTTTTGAAGAACAACCTTCTTTTGTTTTGTAAAGAAAGGCAGTTCTAAAGAAAGGATGTGTTGTTCTAATTTTTCCGGCATTTTGTATTGTTCATCTTTAACGGCAGGAACAACGTATTCTAACATGATTTCTTTGAGGCTTTCAGCTGTTAATCTTTTGAACAAAACATCTTTTCTGCCTTTTATTTCTACCCTAACAAGAGGTCCTTGAGCACACAAGCCCATACAACCTGTTGGAACAAGACGTATTTTATCCTGAAGACCTTGCTCCTCAATAATAGAGCTCATTTCTGTCAAAAGGTCATCTGCACCGGAAGATTTACATCCGGTTGAGTGGCAACAATAAAGGTGGGCAACAAAGGAATCCAGTTCGTTTTTTTTGTTTTGCGCAATTGCATGAATGTTAAATCTTGGGTCGTTTTGTAAATCTACCATGTTCTACTCCTTTGTTTCTTGAGCAAAAGTGTCTTTCCACTCTTGGATAATATCTTTAACCATGTCGGGGGTTACTCGACCATAAGTTTTTCCGTTGATAACACAAACAGGCGCAAGACCACAACAACCAACACAGCGCACACATTGTAGGTGGAACATTTTATCGTTTGTGGATTGACCTTCTTGTATGCCAAGCTCTTTTTTAAATTCTTCTAAAACGGCATCGTTGCCTTTTAAGAAGCACGCAGTTCCTGTGCAAACAGAAATTACGGCTTTTCCAGGACTTTCAAGTTTAAACAAATTATAAAAAGTTAAAACTTCATAGACCTTTGCCAAAGGAACATTCATGTGTTCGGCAAGCTCTGCGGCGTCTTCCCAGGGAACATACCCTTTTATATCTTGGATTTCGTGGAGGGCCATAATAAGAGAACCTCTCTTTTTTGCCCATTTTTTTGCGGTTTGTACTGCAATACTTGTGTCTGTCATATTTTTTTCTTTCAAAATCAAAAAACAATGTGTTTTATTGTAACCGTTATTTGTTAAAATGCACTTAAATTTTTATTTTGATAAACCATTTTTTACAAAAAAATAAGAAATTTTGTTTTTTTTAGTTTTATTATAAGAAAATGCGGTTATAATCACTCCCATGAAAAAAATAACATGGTATATTGCAAAACAAACAATAGTTGGTTTTTGTGTGGTGTGTTTCTCTTTGATGTCAGTGTTGTGGCTTACACAATCACTGCGTTTTGTTGAGCTTATCACAAACAAAGGAATCTCAATGAGCATCTTTGCAGAGCTTACAACTTTATTGATGCCTAGAATTTTTGTTGTTTTGGCACCACTATCTGTTTTTGCTGCCGTAATGTTTACCTATAACAGAATGCTGTCAGACAGAGAGTTGGTGGTAATTAAATCTGCCGGAATTTCTTCTTGGCAAATTGTTAAACCGGCGTTGCTTGTTGGTTTTGTTCTGTCTTTTGTCTGTTTGTTTGTATACAATATTACAATTCCGTGGGCAGAAGTTAAGTTTAGGGAATTGCAGTGGAAGGTTGAACATGACGTGTCTCATCTTATGTTTAGAGAGGGTGAGTTTGTAAGCTTGCAACCGAGGTTGATGGTGTTTATTGCGTCGCACGAAAAAGATGGTGCGGTTAAGGGTGTTTTGGTAAATGACGAAAGAAAACCAACAAAAAAAGTAACGCTTTCTGCTGAACTTGGCAGGGTGATTTATACAGATAAAGGACCAAAGGTTTTGTTGGTAAATGGTTCAAGACAAGAGCTTGATCTAGACACAAAACAGTTTTCCAGCCTTTTCTTTGAAAGACATTCTATGGATTTTGGGGAGGGTTTTGAAAAAAACAAAAGAACACGTATAAGTCCGAGAGAAAAAAGTTTATATGAATTGCTGACAGCCTCTAATGATAAAACGCTATCAAAAACAGATATAAACAAATACTTGGTTGAGGGAAACAAAAGGTTGTTTGCAGCGTTTTATAATATACTTTTTGCTCTGTTGGGCTGTTTAGGTCTGGTTTTAGGCAACTTTAACAGAAGGGGGCAGATTAAAACAATTTCTATATCTATTTTTGCGATGGTATTTGTTTTAGCGCTGGATTTAATGTTACAAAATATGGCGGCTAAACACATTTTTTTATTGCCGGTGTTGTATGCAAACCTTTTGTTGCCAATGTCTTTTTGTTTGTTTTTGCTCTTTTTTTATACCCCGGGAATGTTTCAAAAACTGCGGAGATCGGTGCATGAAAAATAAGCTTTTGTTGTCCGCTGTTTGTTTTTGTTTGTTGTGTCCGCAATATGCAAACGCTCAAAGAAAGGTTGTGGCCGGAACTCGTCTTGATGGAAGCGAATTAAATCCTCATGCGGGTGTGGAAATGACAAAAAATATTGCAGATGTTTTTTCTCCAAAGGTTTCTGATGAAAACACAGACACATTTTTTTCTGCCGATGAAATAGAGAGCGATGAACAGCTTGGAACTATTGTGGCAAAAGGCAATGTAAATTTACAAAGACAAAATGTTACTCTTGTTGCTGATAAGATTGTTTATAACCAAAAAGAAGACGTTGTAACAGCGGTTGGAAATGTAGTGATTTTAGAGGAATCGGGAAATGTTGTTTTTTCTGATTATTCAGAATTGTCAAACAGGATGTCAGAAGCAGAAATGAGAAATCTAAAGGTCTTGTTGAAAGACAAAACCAGAATGTCGGCAAGTTCTGCAAAAAAAGACGCGGATGATAATAAGGTTTTGGAAAATGCAACATATACACCTTGTGATACGTGTAAAAGCTCTGCTCCGTTGTGGAGTTTGAGGGCTACAGAGGTAAAACACGACGCAAAGGCTCAAGATGTTTATTATAAGCACGCTTTTTTAGACATAAAAGGTGTTCCTGTTTTCTATATGCCATTTTTCACACATCCAGACCCAACAGTAAAAAAACGTTCAGGATTTTTACCGCCGACAATTAAAACAACAAGCTATTTGGGACCGGCTTTTCAGGCCAGGTATTTCTTTGATATATCCGATAATGACAGTTTTGTTTTTTCTCCTATTATTTCAAGCAAAAAAGGAGGGGTGCTTGCAGGTAATTATACAAAATATATGTATGACGGAAACTTTGATATAACTGGGAACGTTTTAAAAGATACTGATACAAACAAATGGCGCGGAAATTTGTTTGCAACAGCAAGACAAGAGGTTAATGATTATTGGTTGGCGGATGCCAATTTAAATTATGTTTCAGACAGATCTTTTTTAAAAGACTTATCTTTACCCAAAAAGAACGACACATGGCTTACCTCCAGTGTTGCTTTGCAAGGGTTTGACGATAGAAATTATGCAAATCTTTCAGCATATTATTACTATATGCTAAGTAATAATTTGAAAGATTATGATAAGCCGTTAGTTTTACCATTTTTTGAATATGAAAATTATGGTGACCTTCAGCCTTTTGGCGCTTTTATGAAAACAAACATAAGCGCAGCTTCTGTTTTACATGAAGAAGATTCTGACGCACAAAGAATATCAATGATAAATTCTTGGATTTTACCATATACAAGCCCATATGGAGAAAAATATAAACTTTCTGCGTCTGTAAAATCTGACGTGTATTATGTTGATGATTATGTTGGAGAAGAAAACAAAAAGTTTGAAGGAGCGGTGGCAAGAGTGTTTCCTCAGCTGGGTTTAGAGTGGCGAATGCCCTTTATTAAGGTTGGAGAAACAACCAGACATATTTTGGAACCGGTTTTGGTTGGTGTTTTGGCTCCAAATGGAGGAAACAAGGCCAACAAAATACCAAATGACGACAGTTTGGGTATGTTGTTGGATGACACAAACGTACTAAGCTTGGATAGATTTTCCGGCTATGATAGAAACGATACGGGAAGCAGAATCAGCTATGGCTTTAACTGGAATTCTTACGGAACAAAATATGGTCACACCTCTGTTTTTATTGCACAAAGCTATGAGTTTAATGGGGGAGATGAGTTTAAGATAAACAATGATGTAAATTCAAGGTGGTCAGACTATGTGGGTAGGGCATATTTGGCACCAAACGATAGTTTTGCTCTGGATTATCGTTTTAGAGCAGATAAAGATGATTTAAGTATTAATTATAGTGAGCTGGGAACATTCTTTGGTCCGGATATGTTAAGGTTTTATGTTTCTTATATTTATTTGGCTCAAAACAACAATTTGTCTTTTGTTGACGGGTTGGAAAGAAACGAACTATATACATCTTTGAGTGCCAAAGTTTCAAAAGATTGGACTTTGACTTTGTTTAACAGACAAGATTTGGCAGAACAAAAATCATCTTTGGAACACGGTGGAGAGCTTATATATGAAGATGAATGCTTAAAACTTATAAACTATATAAAAAGAACGAACTCAACTGATCCGGAAGATGATAATGACTTTGAGTTTGGTGTGACCTTTTTCTTAAAAACGCTTGGCGGCGCCGGAGCAAAATAGGAGGAAAAATGAAAAAAACAATATTTTTAACAATGCTTTTTTGTTGTATAAGTTCAGCGGCAACAGCTCAGTTTGTGAGTCAGTTGGCGACGATTAGTCCTGTTGCGGAGGAAGGTAAAGACGGACCAATAAGCTTTTCTATTGCCGCGATTGTAAATGGAGAGATTGTGTCCTCTCAAGACATGAAAAGCAGAATTAAGTTTTTGTCTTTTGTTAGCGAAATTCCTATTAACTCCCAAACGGAGCAAATGTTAAAAAGCCAAGCTCTACATTCTTTGGTGGACGAAAAAATAAAAAGACAAGAGGCCAAAAAACAGGGAATATCTATCCCTAAGTCAGAAATTGAAGATGCGGTGAAATTTTTTGCAGAATCTAAGAATATGAAAACAGAAGATCTGGAACAAACCATGAAAGACAAAGAGATTTCTTTGGAATACTTTAAGTCTCAGTTGGAACTAGATATGCTGTGGGCAAGAATGGTAAAGAGAAACGCAGGAGCAGAAATGGTTGTAAGACCGCAAGAGGTTGAGGAAGCTTATAAAAAAGCTTTGCAAGAAGCAAAAATAAAAAAATATATGATTTCTGAAATTTTTATTAGCAAAGAAAAGGCACAGGATTTAGATCAGTTGGTTAAAAACGTTAGAGGTGATAATCGTTTTGCCCTTTATGCAATGCAATTTTCTGAGGCACCAAGCGTGGTAAACGGTGGAAATATAGGTTGGGTAAAAAGCGGACAGCTGGATACAAAAATAGATGACGCATTAAAAAACATGAAAGATGGCGATATTTCTGATCCAATAAAGGTTGAAAATGGTTTTTACATTATCAAGCTGGAAAAAACTTACGATCCAAATAAAACCAAGGCCGTTCCCGACAAAACAGAGGTTGAAAGAATGTTGCAAAACGCAAAAACAGAGGCGTTTGCCCAAAAGTTTTTGCAAAAAATAAGACAACAAGCTGTAGTTGAGATTAGAAACTAAGATGTTTGAAAATTTTGAAACATTACACGAAACTGTAAATCGCCACAATCTCTGGGCAGAAAAGTCTCTGGGTCAGAATTTTTTATTAGATAAAAACGTTTTAGATAAAATTATCAATACGTCTTTACAAAAGCAAGGAAGACAAAGTTTTGATGGTTGTAACGTCTTTGAAATAGGCTGTGGTCCGGGTGGTTTGACACGGGCAATTTTAGAAAAAAAACCAGCATCGCTTACCATAATAGAAATGGATGAGCGTTGTGTTAACATTGCCCAAGAACTTAAAGAGTTTAGCGGAATTTCAATGGACATCATCCACGGAGATGCTATGAAAACAAAGGTGGAAGTGTCGGACAAGCCCCATAAACACATAGTAAGCAATCTGCCTTATAATATATCCGTTGCGTTGTTGACCGGTTGGTTAAAAAATATGTCTTCTTTTGAAAGCTTAACGCTGATGTTTCAAAAAGAGGTTGCAGACAGAATTGTTGCAAAGCCAAATTCAAAAACATATGGAAAACTTTCTGTTTTGACACAATTAATAGCAGAGGTTGAAATTTTGTTTGACTTAAATCCAAAGTGTTTTGTTCCTGCGCCAAAAGTTTGGTCTTCTGTCTTGCTGTTCAGACCAAAAAATGACATGATTTTTGGGGAAGATGTTGCAAGGTTAGAACAATTAACTACAGCGGCTTTCGGACAGAGAAGAAAGATGATTAGGCAAAGTCTAAAAGCATATAAAAATTTGCAAGAGGTTTGCGAAAAAACGGGTGTTTTACCAACACATAGGCCTGAACAAATATCTCCGGAACAGTTTTTACAGATGTCAAGACTTCTGTTTTTTTAAAGCTAAGGGGTGTTTGTTTTTTACCTCATTAATTAACTCTTCTGATAAAATATGGGTGTATATTTCAGTGGTTGCAATATTTTCGTGGCCAAGCAATGTTTGAACAACCCTAAGGTCTGCATTATTGTTGAGCATGTGAGTTGCAAAACTGTGGCGAAGGCTGTGAGGAGAAATTCTTGAGGGGCTGATACCAGCGTCTATGGCAAGTTTTGAAAGATTTTTAAAGAAACCATCTCGGGTAATGTGTCCGCTTTTGGATGTGGGGGAAGGAAATAGCCATGGAGATTTTTTGTTTGTACCGGCAAAATCAAGACGTTTTGTCAGGTATTTTTGTATATCGGAGATAATTTTATTTGAAATAGGAACAACCCTTTCTTTTGCGCCCTTTCCATTAATACGAAGTGTTTTTTTATTAAGATTAAGGTTTTCTGTTTTTATAGAAACAAGTTCCGAAACCCTTAAACCGCAAACGTACATGAGTTTACACATTGCAATAGTGCGTTGGTGGTGAGGGTTTTTTGCAACCACACCAATTAAATTTTTTGCTTCTGTTTTTGAAAGAAAACGAGGAAGCTTCTTTTCTTCTTTTGGGCGAATCAGATTGGCACAAGGGTTATTTGATATAATTTTTTCTGATATTAAAAATTTACAAAAAGAGTTTATGCTTGTGATTTTGCGATTTATGGTTTTTGAGGACATTCCTTTGTTTGAAAGGTGTAAAAAAAAGTTTTCAACATTTTCTGAAGAAAACTTACCGTCTTTTATAAAATCAAAAAACTGTTGTAAATCAACAGAATAAGCAGAAATTGTGTTTGGCAAAACACCTTTTTCTGCCAAAAGAGTATCTAAAAAATCAGAAACAAAACCCCTCATCTTGTTATTTTATGTTTACATTTATGTTTTGTTCAACCGTTTGTGTTTTTACCGGCATTTCTATAATCATTAATGCAATAAGGGCCAAAATTGACATTCCAATTACGGCAAAAAGGACAACCGGGTTTTTCTTTTGTCTCATATAAACCTCTCAAAAAACAATTGATAAAATTTATTTTCTTTATATTATGCCTATAATAGTAATGTGTAAAGATTTATAAAAAATGAAAGAAATAAAAAAAATAATTTTATTAGTCGGTCTTATGGGAGCCGGTAAAACGAGCGTGGGAAAGCGCTTGGCAAAAAAGCTGAATCTTCCCTTTGTTGATGGAGACAGGGAGGTGGAAAAAGCTGCGGGTTTGTCACTAATTGACATATTAAAGTGTTTTGGACAAGAAGAGTATAGAGCCGGAGAAACCAGGGTAATGAAAAGACTTTTATCAGGTAAGCCGTGTGTGTTGGCTTCCGGAGGTGGCTCTTTTGTGGCAGAAGAAACCAGAAAAATGGCAAAAGAAAACGCAATAACCGTGTGGTTAAAGGCAGATGCAGATGTTTTGTATAGCAGAACAGCCGGGAGAAAACACAGGCCCTTTATTGAGGGGAATGACGAACATTTAAAAAGCAAATTAGAAAAATATATAAGTGAAGAATATCCTTATTATGAAAAGGCAGATATTGTTGTTCAAACAAAGCAAGAATTTGTTGGCAACACTGTAAAAAGAGTGCTGGCGGCAGTTAATGCTTTTGTTGAAAAAAACTAGATGTGTCCGTTTTTGAGCAGATTGTAGTATTTGAATAAAGACCCCGTTTGAGCAACAGACCAACCAAAATCTTTTTGCATAGCAGCTTTGGTCATGGCTTTTAGAGTTTTAGGTTCTTTGTAGAAGGTGTTAAGGGCTTTTTCAAGGGTTTCGGCATAAGCTCTTTCGTTGGTTTTTAGTCTTTTTGCGGTAATGTTATTTCCGTATACATGTCTCTTTTCGCCAAAAAACACTTCTGTTCTAAATCCGTTTATGCCGTCATCAATGGTATCAACAAGACCCCCGGTAGATGTTGCTATAGGAACAGCACCTTTTGCCATGGCTTCCATTTGAGTTAAGCCACATGGCTCAAAATGTGACGGCATTAAATAAAAATCCGAAGCCAACTGAATTGCATAGGCAAATTCATCTTTATATCCTCTGAACACAAAAATTCTTTTGGCTGCTTTTGGGTTTTTCTCTGCAAGACGGTCTTTTAGTTTTGTGAGCATGGTAAAGTTTGTATCATCTCCGGCACCACCCATTATAAAGAAAGGCGGTTCTTTATAGTCTGAATTTTCCAGCAAATTTAATATAGATTGGCAAGCAATGTCATATCCTTTTTGTTCCACCAAACGACTGGTGGCGCAGAAAACAGGAATGTTGTCAGAATCATTTATTGCTGATTTATCGGCTTCAAATTTGTATGTTTCAATTAGTGGAATTTTTTTATTTTTATATTCCTTATCGGAGGCAAGCTTTGATAAAAGTTTTAAAAATTCTTTTTTATTGTGATTTTTAATATCTATACTGTTTTCATCAAAAACTTTGAAGTTTGTGTCTTCAAAGAATGAGTTTATTTTTTCAATTTTTTGTGCATTTGGAGATATTAGAGCCTTTTCATAACCGTTTACAATGCCAAAAAAGTTTCTGTGGTCTTTTCTTATTTTTAAGATGTCTCTAAAATCAAAACCAAAAGCCAGATCTTTTGAAACTTCGTCCATATAATTTTTTGATACAGTAACAACCTTATCAGCTAACATCAGATTACATCCTGCCTGATTATAACAATCGTGAATAATCAGACAGTTGGTTGCTCTTGGGTTTGAGTTTTTAATAGCTTTTGCGTTTTTATAAACCATTGAGGCGGTATCTTCATATAGCGAATTTAAAAGTTTTGATGTGTTTTCATAGTCCCATCCTTGATATCCCAGGTGATGAACAATGTGAATTATCGGAATTTGAGATAGTTCTTGTGCCAAAGAAAGCTCCATTTTTCCAATTTCTGATTGAGCGAATCCAAAATATTTTAATAAACCGCTCAAGGCTCCTGCGTGCCAGTCATTGGCAATGAGAGATGTTGGTTTTTGTAAAGAACACCTGTGGTCGCAAATTTGTTTAAGCAATACAAAAACAGCCTTTGATAAAAAAGCAAAACGTTCAACCTCGTTTATGTTAAATTCGTTACAAACATAACATCCGTCTTGTGCAGGACTGTTGTTTGCCGAAGGGTTTATGCTGAAAAATCTGTCACATTTCAGGAAAATATATTCTGTGTGTTCAAATGTGCCGGAATAAACATCTACAGTATGTTTTACCAGGGTGTTTTTTTCTCCGTAAAAGGGAACCTGAAGGGTGCAAACCTTAGAAACATCTATGTTTTTTTGTTCTGCACCTGTATATGTTTTGCCGTCAAAAGATGTTTTTTTCTTTCCTGTATTGCCAAGGTACATTGGGGTAACAACAACCGCTTTTTCTTGGTTTTGGTTGAAAAGAATGTTAAAATTTTCAGGAAGCTCTGATGCAATCATGCCCAAGCCGCCCCATTTCATGAAAGTGGCGGTTTCTGCCGTAATCATCCAAACGTTTAGTTTTTCAACATTTGTCCAGGGCTCTTTCCCTAAACACTGTTTTTTTGACAAGTTTTGCAGATATTGAAGTGTTCTGTTGTTTGTGGTCGGGTATTTTTGGTAAACCTTTTTCTTGTTGAAGTTTTTGTACAGAAACCCTGTTAGTTGAGAATCGATGGGTTGGGCGGTTTCTTTTTTTGTCATAGCGTTCCTTTTACCAAAAATTACTTAAGCATATTGTTGTGATGTTACTCTTGACTTGTAAAAAATTAGTTACTAAATTTCAATTATTATAAAAATATACAAAAGCAAGCAAATTTTAAAGAGGAAAAAATGAAAAAAGATAAAAAAATTGCTCAAGATGATGAAAATAAAACAGAAGAAGAGGTTTTGGATTTAAAAACTGATGAAGAAAAACAAAATCAGGAAGAAAAAAACGAAGACTTTAAAGACAATTATCTCAGAGCATTGGCCGAACTGGAAAATACAAAAAAACGCTGTGCGACCGAAATTGAAAAAAACTCTAAATACGCAATAGCTTCATTTGCAAAAGATTTGCTTGTGGTGGCCGACAACCTAAACAGAGCTATAAGCGCCGTTAAGCCGGAAGAAGAGCAAAATTGTGCAGCTGTTTTGGAAGGAGTAAAGCTTACAGAACATGAGCTTTCAAAGGTGTTCAAAAAACATGGAGTGGAAAAAATGGATATATTAAATACCGTTTTTGATCCAAACTTTCACCAGGTGGTTCAAGAGATTCCAGATGAAACAAAACCTGCAGGAACGGTGATTGCGGAAATTCAGACAGGATACACGATAAACGACAGAATTTTGCGTGAAGCAATGGTTGTTGTAACAAAGAACAAAGCTTAAAAAATCTTTGATTTGATATTTTTTTTGATTTACACTTATAACAAGTTTAAATTTTAAGAGGGTTGTTATGAGAGAATCAAAAAGAAAAAACGATCAACTGAGAAATGTTGAAATAATTCCTGACTTTAATCCTTACGCAGAGGGTTCTTGCCTGATTAAGTGTGGAAACACCCACGTTGTTTGCACAGCTTCGGTTGACGATAAACTTCCGTCTTGGTTGAAGGGACAAAATCGCGGTTGGATTACTGCAGAATATGCGATGTTGCCAAGAGCCAACAGAACAAGAGTACCAAGAGAAAACTCAAAACCTTCTGGAAGAACCCAAGAAATACAACGTTTGATAGGGCGTTCTTTGCGTGCGGTAGTGGACTTGGAAAAACTGAAAAATTTTTCAATTTGTATTGATTGCGATGTGTTGCAGGCAGATGGAGGAACAAGAACGGCGTCTATTACCGGTGCGTTTGTTGCTCTATCTTTGGCAATTAGAAAAATGTTGGCAGAAAGAAAAATTTCTTCAAATCCCATTAGAGAATATGTGGCAGCTGTTTCTTGTGCTGTTTTTAACGGAGAGGCTATTTTGGATGTGGATTATGGAGAAGATTCAAACTCTCAGGCAGATATGAATTTTGTGTTATCAGAATCTGGCAAAATTATAGAAATACAAGGAACTGCAGAACAAAAACCTTTTTCTGAAGAAGAGTTTTCCGAGTTGTTTGCCTTGGCTAAAAAGGGAATTTCTGAATTAATGGAAAAACAAAAACAAGCTTTGGGTTTTTAGTATGAACACACTAATTTTTGCATCTAAAAATGCCGGAAAAATAAAAGAAATAAAACAGATTTTAGCCCCTTTTCAAATAGAGGTAAAAACAGCTTTGGATTTTAACCTGCCAGACGTTGAAGAGACGGGAAAAACTTTTGTTCAAAATGCTCTGTTGAAAGCCGAAACAATAGCAGAAATTATGAAAATGCCGGTGTTGGCAGATGACAGTGGTTTGTGTGTTGATGCTTTAGGCGGAGCTCCGGGAGTGTTTTCTGCCAGATATGCACCAACATCCGAAGAAGCAAACAAGAAGCTGATACAAGAGTTAAAAGCATTGCAAACAAACAATCTTTCGGCACATTTTGAGTGTGTAATGGCGCTGGTTGTTCCCGGTAAAGACAGTTTTGTTTTTGATGGGCGGGTTGATGGAAAAATTGTTTTTGAACCCAGAGGAACGGGATTTGGTTATGATCCGATTTTTGTTCCTGAAGGTTACAATGAAACATTTGGACAGATGTTGCCAGAACAGAAGAATAAAATTTCTCACAGAGGAAGGGCTATGCAGAAGTTTATAGGATTTTTAAATGAAACGAAAACTTTTTAATGTTCCTTTAAGTTGTGATTTTGTTAATGTTTTAGCTCATAGCTTTTTGCAAAAGTATGCACAAAACCTTACAGATCTTGCGGATGTTTTGTTTATTTTGCCGTCACAGAGGGCAATTAAAGAATTGCAGACGGCTTTTTTTGAAAGAATGGGAAATAAGACCATCTTTTTACCACAAATGGTGGCAATCGGCAACATAGAACAAGAGGATGTTTTTGCCGACGTTTTTGATAACGAAGTGCTGATAAAGAGCTTATGTCCCACAATAAACAAGACGCAAAGACTTTTTTCTTTTGTTAAACTAATTCAAAAAATGATGGCACAACAACCCGACGAAAGGGTTTCTTTGAAGCAAGCATTCTTTTTGGCAAATTCTTTGGCAAAGCTAACGGATACTGTAAATAATGAAGAACTTTCTTTTGATTGTTTGCAAAATTTGGTTCCCGAAGAATATGCCGAGCACTGGCAAAAAACTTTGGATTTTTTGAAAATAATTACACAGTTTTGGCCACAAATTCTAAGAGAAAAGGGTTTGCAAGATGCCACATTTAACCAGGTTTTAATGCTTAAAACACAAGCAGAGATTTGGAAAAAACAGAATACAAAAAAGAAGATTGTGGTAGCTGGAACAACAGCAACATTTCCTGCAATGAAAAGTTTTGTTAAAACCGTGTTAGAACTTGAAAACGGAGAGGTATATTTGTATGGTTTGGACAAACATCTTTCTCCAGAAGATTGGGATAAGATAGATATTACCCATCCCCAGTTTGAACTAAAAGAGTTGTTGTTTTTTTTGCAAGAAGACAGAGAAGGTGTGGCAGATGTTTGTTTGCCAAAAAACAGCACCAGGGAAGATTTTCTCAGTGAAGTGATGCGACCGGCGGCAACAACCCAAAAGTGGAGAAGTGTGCAAAAAAATACAGATTTGTTCTCCGGAATAGACATGGTTGTTTGTAAAGAACCGCAAGAAGAAGCTTCTGTTATTTCTTTAATTTTGAGAGAAGCCTTACAGCACAATAAAACAGCAAGATTGGTTACAACAGACAGGGGGTTGTCTCGCAGGGTGGTTGGCGAGCTGAAAAGGTGGAATATTGAGGTAGATGATTCTGCAGGATATCCGCTGTTAACAACTCCGGTGGGAACTTTTTTGCGGCTGATATATAACTATGTTTTGTCCGGTTTTTCAAAAATTGAAACATTGGCGCTTTTGAAACACCCCTTTTGTGCGCTGGAACAAGATTATGCAGACATAAGGCTTTTGACCAGAAAAATGGAAATAGAGCTGTATAGAAAAAACAAAGAAGATTCACAATTGCAACACTTGGAACAAACACTCAAGGTGTTTGCAGAACCGTTAAGATGTTTGTTGCAAGAAAAGGCAACAAATCTTTCTGATTTGCTTAATGCGCATATTGTGGTTGCAGAAAAAATCGCCTCAACATCTGATAAAGATGGTGCAAGTGTTTTGTGGAAGGGGTCGGATGGTGAAGCTTGTGCAAAAATGTTTGCAGATATTTTGGAAAACGCAGACGCTCTGGGAGAGATTGAAACAGAAGAGTATATTGGTTTAATTGAAGCAATGATGTCTTTTGTGATGATTAGAAACAAGTATCAAACAAGCGAACAAATTAAGATTTTGGGGCCGATTGAGGCCAGATTAACGCAGGCCGATATAACCATTGTTGGCGGACTTAACGAGGGATGTTTCCCCTTAACCCCAGAAACAGATCCTTGGATGTCAAGAGGAATGAAAAAAGACTTTGGATTGCCTCTACAGGAAAAAAGCATTGGAATTTTGGCGCATGATTTTTGTGCAATGACAGCATCCGGCAAAGTATATTTGACCAGATCTGAGAGAGTTGATGGCGCACCAGCATCTTGTTCCAGGTGGATTATGCGTATGCAAACAGTAATTGAGGCGCTTGGCGGAAATGTGGAAGAATGGCAAAAACAAGCACAAAGATATAAAGATTGGGCACAAAAACTTTTTGAGCCCGACAAGATTTATACAATAGCACCTCCTTCACCAAGGCCTCCGGTAAAAAGCAGACCAAGAGAATTGTCTGCAACAAACGTAGAAAAACTTGTGAGAGATCCATATCAGATTTTTGCATCAAAAATTTTGGGATTAAAAAAACTGGAGGATGTACAAAAAGATCCTTCTCAGGCTGATTATGGCAGCATTATTCATAAAATTTTACAAAAGTTTAACGAAAAATATCCTAAAAAGTTGCCAGAAAACGCCAAGCACGAACTTTTGGATTTGGGAAAAGAAATGTTTGCTCATAATTTATTATCGGCAGAAAAAATGGCTTTTTGGTGGCCAATGTTTGAGCAAACGGTGGATTGGTATTTGGAAACAGAACAAGAATACAGAGAAAAAATTTGCAAAACATTTGCAGAACAAGAAGGTGAATATCTTTTCAACACATCTTATGCTCCGTTTAAACTTACGGCAAAAGCAGACAGAATAGATTGGACGGTAGAAAACGAGCTTAATATTATAGATTATAAAACAGGTAAACTTCCTTCAAAAGCAGATGTAAAAAACGGCTGGTCTCCTCAGCTTGTGGTTGAGGCAATTATCGCAAAAAATAATGGTTTTAAAAATCTACCGCAAAATGTTGCAATTGGACAGCTTGCATATTGGAAACCAAAAACAAAGCCAACGATTTTAGATGGGGGTGTAGATGCTTTTGTGCAGGAAAGAGAGTTGGCAATTAAAAAAATGATTGAAGAATATGACGAGCAGTCTAAACCTTATGAGTGTCGTCCGGTTCCTAAAAAAGCTCCAAGCTATTCGGATTATGAACACTTGGCCAGAGTGGATGAGTGGAGCGCAAAGGGTGAGGAGGAAGAAGATGACAACTGATGTTTTGCAAAAGAAAAAAGAAGTAAAACTCCAAATTGCACAAAAACAGCAGAGACAGGCATCAGACCCTGATTTTTCTGTGTGGGTAGAGGCTTCGGCAGGAACCGGCAAAACCAAGGTTTTAACAGATAGAGTATTAAGGCTTTTGTTGAGAGGTGTAAATCCGGCAAAAATTTTGTGTTTGACATATACCAAGGCAGCAGCTGTGGAAATGGCGGAAAGAATTGCAAAAAAACTGTCTTTTTGGACAATATGTGATGAGCTTGTGTTGCTTGAAGAATTGGAAAAATTGTTTGGTTACCCACCCACAGAAGAACAAACCTCTTTTGCCAGAAGACTTTTTGCAAAAACATTGGAGCTATTAAAGGGAATGAGAATCCAAACAATTCATAGTTTTTGCCAAGAGGTATTAAAAAAATTTCCATTTGAAGCAAATATATCTCCATACTTTGAGGTGATGGACGATAGAGCTTCCAGCCAAGCGTTAGCTGAAATCAAAAAACAAATGTTTGAAGATTTGTATAAGCAAAACAACCTTAAAGAGGCTGATGCGCTAGGGGTTTTGCTGTCACAGCTTTCCGAAAAACAACTCTTGGAGGTGTTGGGGTTTATTACTGTAAACAGAATAAAAATTACGGAATTGTTGCAAAAAAAAGACGCAGAAAAACTGCTTGTGGACTTGCAAGAGGAGTTAAATGTTGACCCTTTGCAGACAAAAGAAGAGGTTTTGAAAGATTTTTTTGCAAGGCAGAACATGCAAGAAATTTGCAAATCTTGTGTTCATATTAATAAAATTACAGCACAACAGCTTGGAAAAATAAACCAAGCACCTAGTAAGGCGTTAAAGTTTAGTAAACTTTTAGATTGTTTGTTCAAAGAAAAGGATGGACGAAGGGCTATTAACAAAACGGCTTCAACGGAAGATGTGTTGATAATAAACACACTTATGCAAGACTGCGAACAAACCATAGAACATCTAAAGGCAATGGACTTGTATGCGGCAACATCGGCGGTTTTGTTGTTGGCTAACTATATGATAAAAGCGTATGCTGATTTTAAACAACAAAATACAAAATACGATTATGAAGACCTGATTGTTATTACTAAAAATTTGTTGGAAAACAAAAGTGTAAAAGATTGGGTTTTGTATAAACTGGATGATGGAATAGACCATATTTTGATTGACGAAGCTCAAGATACATCCCCATTGCAATGGAGTATAGTGAGCTCTTTGACAGATAACTTTTTTGCAGAAGAAAATTCTGGTAAAACGTTGTTTGTGGTAGGGGATAGAAAACAGTCAATATACAGCTTTCAAGGAGCTGACATAAATGTTTTTGAAAATATGCGACAAAAGTTTTTGAAACACAAATCTTTTCAAGAGGTAAAGCTGGATATTTCTTTTAGGTCTGTTTCTGCGGTTATGGATGTGGTAAACCATGTTTTTAATGGCGAAAACATGCAACAAGCTGTTGGGCAACAGGTTTTTCATGATCCTGCAAGAGAAGGTGAGGCCGGAAGGGTTGAGTTGTGGAAAATTCCTACAAAAGAAGAGCTTCTTTTTACTCATAAAACAGTGTTTTTGGCTAGGAAGATTGTGGCAAAAATCAAAAAAATGGTGGCTGAAAAAGAAATGCTTCAATCTCAGGGGCGGCCGGTAACTTTTGGTGATTTTTTGGTTTTGGTGCGAACAAGAGGTGATTTTGCAGATAACTTTATTAAAGAATGTAAGTCTCAAAATGTGCCGGTTTCAGGTGCAGACAGGCTTTTTGTTATGAAAGAAGTGGCTGTAAAAGACCTGATGTGTTTGGCAAATTTTTTGCTGCTACCTCAAGATGATTTGAATTTGGCAACACTGTTAAAATCTCCGTTGTTTGGGCTTAATGATGACGATTTGTTTGAACTTTGTTACAAAAGATATCCACTTTCTTTGTGGCAAAGATTATCTCATAACGAAAGATTTAAAAACACATACAAAGAGCTGCAACAGCTTTTAGACATGACAGATTTTGTACGCCCTTATGAGCTTTTTTCTTTTGTGCTAATCAATATGAGAGGAAAACAAAAGTTTGTTGAAAGACTGGGTTTTGAGTGTTTGGATGCTATTGAAGAGTTTTTGAATCTGGCTTTGCAATTTGAAAAAGAAAATCCCCCGTCTTTGCAAAAATTTGTGGAATGGGCAAAAGGGGGTGATTTGCAAATTAAAAGAGATATGGACGGAGGAAACAATAATTTTGTGCGGATAATGACGGTTCATGCATCAAAGGGGTTGCAGGCTCCGATTGTTATTTTGCCGGATACAACATCTTTCCCCTCTTCAAGTAAGATAAAAAGAATGTTGTGGGACAAAGATTTGTTTTATGTGCCATTGTCTGCAGCTCAGTATGAAAAAACAACAACAGATTTGTTAAAAAAATTGGCTCAAAACGAACATCAAGAGTATTTGCGGTTGTTGTATGTGGCAATGACAAGGGCTGAAGACAGGCTGTGTATTTGCGCTCATTCTCAAGAAAAAGCCACTTCCTGGTATGATTTTTGTAAAAAATCATTATTAAAAATAGGGTCTGAAACATTAGATGGCGAGTTGGTTTGTGATTGTGAACAGCAAAAAGAGGTTAAAGAATCTGCAATAAAAAAGAAGACTGTTGCGCAAGAAGATGTGCCTGATTGGTTGTTTGTTGAGCCGGAAAAACAACCGACAAAAGTTGTTGTAATTAATCCGTCGGTTGTTGATGATGAAGATGTGGCGGTTTCTCCACGAGAACAAAACATATATTTAAGAGGAAATGCAATACACAAGCTTTTGCAAACAATAGGCTCTGTGAAAAAAGAAAGCAGACCAAGATTTATTAAAGAATTTTTATCAAAACAACTTCCGGAAGTAACGCAAAAAGTGGTTATGAAAATAGCTGAAGACGTGGAAGAATTGTTAAACAAATATGGTTTTCTTTTTGGGGACAATTCCAGAGCGGAAATGCCTGTTGTGGGCGAGCTTGATGATAAAATTGTAATGGGTCAAATTGATAGGGTTGTTTTTCAAGAAAACAAGATAATTATAATAGACTATAAAACTAACAGAGAGGCCGCACAGACGATCAATGATGTGCCTAAAAAATATATTAAGCAAATGAATTTATATAGCCAATTGGTAGAAAAAATGTTTCCGGATAAAAAGATTGAGGCATATATTTTATGGGTTGCGTCTTGCGATTTGATGAAGATTTTTTAATTTTGTGCTTTAATCTAAAAAAATACATGTTATATTGATTGCACAAGAAAAGGAGAAAAAATATGGAAAGCATAAACGATTTGCAATTAGAGGATAAGGTTTTGAATTCAAAGGGTTTGACGGTAATTGATTTTTGGGCAGAGTGGTGCGGCCCGTGTCGTCAACTTTTGCCTATTATGGAAGAGGTTTCAAAAGAAATGGGTGATAAAGTAAAAATTTATAAAATGAATGTAGATGAATCCCCGGAATCTGCCGCAAAATTTGGAATTAGAAGCATTCCTTCTGTTTTTTTGTTTAAAGACGGAAAACAGGTTGATGTAAGGGTTGGTTTAAATTCAAAAGAAACGATGGTTTCTTGGATTAAAGAGCATATGTAGAAAAAAGCCCCGAAAGGGGCTTTTTTTATCATCTGGTATTTTCTTGTAACACTTGTGTTTTTGTTTGTTCCGGAATAAACGGTTGTGTATCGGAGCAAATTTTGTTGTCTTTGCAACTTAAAAACAATGTTTTTCCGCGAGAACATTCATCAGAAATAAGTTTTTCTGCAATCTCTCCGATTACGTGTTCATTGATATAAGATTTTAAGTTCCTGGCCCCTAGTTTTTGGTTAAACCCTCTTTGGGTTATGTGGCTGACCAACTCTTCATCAAAACGGATAGTTAAACCATGTGTTTGAGCAATGTTTTTGCTGATGGAATCTAAGTTAAAACGAACAATTTCTCTGCACACATCTTGGGTTAAAGGATTGAAAGCAAGAATGTTGGAATCGCCAATTCTACCAAGAAATTCCGGTGGAAATTTTGCCAACAAAGCAGCCATGAAAGCTTTTTTATTAAGCTCTTCAGAAGGTTTGGGCTGACAATAACCTATTGTGCGGTTGTCTGATGCGTTTGAAATAACATTTGATGTTAAAATAATGATATTATTATTAAAACTTGCGCAAACACCTTGCGAATCTGTTATTTTTCCTTCATCCATTACAGATAATAAAATTTTATAAATATCAGGATGTGCTTTTTCTATTTCATCAAATAAAATGACCGCGTTCGGATTGTTTCTTGTTTTGTTGACCAGGGCTCCACCCTCGGAACTGCCGACATAGCCGGGAGCACTTCCCAAAAGCTTGTTTACATCAGTATCTTTGGTAAACTCGGCCATGTTGAAAACAATTAACTGAGATCCAAAGAATTTTGCCATGTCTTTTGCAACCTGGGTTTTTCCAACCCCGGAGTTTCCACAAAACAAAAAAGTGGCTTTGGGCTTGTTGGGGTCTGGCAAAACATGGCTGCGTAACAAAATGCGCTGAATGTCAGTTAAAATGCTTTTTTGACCCTTTATGCCTCCGTCTTCAAGTGTTGTGGCAAAGCGCAACAACCTTCCTTTTTCACTTGTGGTTAAATCTGAAGTGGGGACACCGGAAAGCTCCGACAAGGTGGCGTGAATATCGCCTATTGTTAAAACGTTGCCATTGGTAGATGAGCAGCTGTTGTCTAAAAGTTCTTTTGCAGCATCGGGTTGTTTTCGGTCTTTCATGAATCTGGAAGAAAGGCGGATGACTTCTTTTAACAAAGAGTCGTCTATTTTGATGTCGTGGTGTTTTTCAAATTTTGGTTTTGCTTGTTTTAAAATTTCAAAAATTATTTCGGGGTTTAATTCTGAAATTTCAAGTTTTTGGAACCTTCTGGCAAAACTTTCTTTGCGCATAATTGTTTTTGCATATTCTTTTGGGGAGGTTATGCCAATTATGGAAAGATTGCTGTCAGATAACAAGGGTAACAAAATTTTTGCAACGTCATCTAAACCTTTTTCTCCAGAACCAAACAGCTCATGAATGTTTTCAAAATATAATATGGTGTTAGTGTTATTATATTTGTTAAACAACGCGGTTGTTTTTGCTTCTAAATCTCCAACATATTTTGCGCCGCTTTTTAATATTGAGATATCAACTTTAACAATATCTTTTGCTTTTAGTTTTGCAGGAATGTTGTTGTTGTCAGGGTCTTGCATATCATAAGCCAAACCTTCAACTAAAGCGGTTTTACCAACACCGGCCTCTCCAACAATTATGAGAGAGTTTTTTTCAAGCCTTTTTAAAATCCGTATCATTTGCAGTTTTTCCGGACCCCTGCCAACAATTGAACCTATTTTTCCGCTTTTTATCAGAGGAGCAAGAGGTGTGTCTCCCAAATTTTCTTCTTTTTGAGCTTTGTGGGTTGAGGGAGAAGGTGCTTCTGTTTTGAAAATGTTATGTTGTGAATTGTTTTCAGAACCTAAAAAGTCACTAAGAACACTCGGGTTTGAGACAGACTCTTTTATAATTAAACAAGTAACAGCTTCCGCAACAATACTATCTCCTAAAGAAAGGTTGCTTTTTTTTGTAAATTCTTTGTGAAGAGAGGTGTCAAAAAGACCATCTTCAGAATTAAAAAATTTGTCATAAGAGATGCCAATTTTTTCTAATTCCTCTACAACAGTGGTGTTGTCAAATCCAAAAATTAAAGGGGTTGTTGCTCTTTGCTGGTTATATGTTCTTTGGGCGCTTTCAATGGCGTGTAAAGATTCTTTAAACAATGCTACATATGCCGCGTTTTTGCTTTTTGGTTGATGCGTTTTTTGAACATATCCGCAAAACCCGGAAAAGTTATCGTGAACACGTAAATCAGAGATGGAGTTTTTGGGGTTTGTGCTATATGCTTTTTCAGAACGAAGCACACGGTTGGCCCAAGAGACAACAGGAGCTGTATCAATGCCTTTTTGTCTAAGGAGTCTTAAAACGGCCTTTTGTTTTAACAAACAACAAAGCACCAGTCTTTCGTCAACACTGCCTTCTGCCGAATGCTTAAGTCCAAAACCTAAAATGGTGCTGACAGCTTGTGTTGTGTTATTTATGGTATTTTGTTCTGTCATGTGTCTCCTCCAAAACCGCGTTCGGACAAAATATCACTTATGGAAAATTTTGTCAAACAAAACTTTTAAAGTTTCTTTTTTTTATTTTTCTCTTTTGTTTTTTTGGGTTGACAAAAAAAGCTTGCATCTTTTTTCTTTTATTATATATTTGCCTCGTCCTTGTTGCGATGTTTTGTCGCAACTATACATTAACCGGTTCTATTGAACCATTGTTGAGAATCCATAAGGAGAAAAATATGGCATTTTATGAAAGCGTGTTTATTGCACGTCAAGACCTTGGTGCCACACAGGTTGCTACTTTGGCAAAAGATTTGTCTGAAGTTGTGGCAAACAACGGTGGCGAGGTTGTTAGAGTTGATAACTGGGGTTTGAAAAACCTTGCTTATCGTATCAAAAAAAATCGCAAAGGTTACTATGTAATTCTTAACTTGAATGCAGAATCTAAGGCTGTAAACGAGTTAGAAAGAGTTATGAGATTTAACGAAGATATTATTCGTTATTTGACCGTTAAAGTTGATGCAATTTCAGAAGAACCAGCTTACAACAGCTCTTCTGTTGCTGAAGATGTTGAGAAATAGGAGAAAGAACATGGTTAAACAAAATTTTTCTAAAAAGAAAAACGAAAATGTTTCTGCCGACGTTTCTTTTAAAGCAGACTATAAAGATGTGAAATTTTTGTCTCGCTTTATTTCTGAAAAAGGCAAAATCATTCCTTCTCGCATTACAGCAGTATCTGTTAAAAAACAAAGAGATATAGCAAAAGCAATTAAACGTGCTCGCTATTTGGCTCTTTTACCGTATTCAGCAGATTAATAGAGGAGGTTAAAATGGAAGTAATTCTTCTTCAACATGTAGAAAAATTAGGAAAAATCGGCGATAAAGTAACCGTAAAAAATGGTTATGCCCGTAATTTCCTCTTGCCTCAAAAAAAGGCTTTGCGCGCAACAGAAGCAAACGAAGCTTTCTTTGAACAACAAAAAGCTGAATTAGAAGCTTACAACAAAAAACTTTTGGATGAAGCAAATGAAAAATTTGAAGCATTAAAGGGTTTTGGTGTTGTTTTAATCAGACAAGCTGCAGAAACCGGACAATTATACGGTTCTGTATCAATCAGAGATATTGCAGTTGCTGTTAAAGAAGCCGGACACACTATTGAGCGTCGCCAAATTTATTTGGAAAAACCAATTAAAGATTTGGGTGTGTATGAAGTGAAGATTAATCTTCATCCGGAAGTTTCTCAGACAATTCTTGTAAACATTGCAAGAACAGCTGATGAAGCAAAGAAACAGTCAAAAGCTTATGAGGCTGCTAATTAGTTTTTTGAAAACTAAAAAAAATAAACCGCTCGTTTGAGCGGTTTTTCTTTTTTATAATAAATCCAAATCTCTTTCTATGCTTCCGGGTAGTAAGACGACAATGTTTTTGTTTTTAAATTCCGGTCTTTGTCCTAAAGATAGGGCAGCAAACAAAACCGCTCCGGAAGAAACACAAACGGGAAGACCTTCTGTTTTTGCGGTTTCTTTGCAAGTTGTGATGGCTTCTTCGTCGGAAACATCTATGATTTCATTTACCAGCATATCTTCATAAAGAGGAGGAACGAATCCGGCTCCAATACCCTCTATTTTATGGGCTCCTGCTGGTTTACCGTTTAATACGGCGCTGGCGGCAGGCTCTACGCCAACTACATAAATTTTTGGATTAAATTCTTTTAGGGTTTTTGCAATACCGGTTAAAGATCCTGATGTTCCAACACCAACAACTATCGCATCTATGTTGCCGTCTGTTTGCTCTAAAATTTCTACGCCCGTGCCAAATTGGTGTGCTTGAACGTTGGCCGGATTTTCAAACTGGTTTAACCAAACAAGAGAAGAATCTTGCTCACAAAGTTCTTTTACTTTTTCTATTGATCCTGCCATGCCTTTTTGTGCGTCGGTTAAAATTACTTTTGCTCCAAATGTTTTTATTAATTTGACTTTTTCTTTGCTTGTGTCCGTCGGCGCAACAATTATCAGGTTATATCCTTTAAAAGCACAAAGTGATGCAAGCGCAACACCGGTGTTTCCGCTGGTGGCTTCAATAACAACACTTTTGGCAGAAAGTTTGTGTTCAGCTTCTGCCTTTTCAAGCATTTTCAAGGCAATGCGATCTTTGGCAGAAAATAAAGGGTTGTAAAAATCGCATTTTGCCAAAATTGTGGCGTTGCATTTATATTTGCCTGCCAGTTCTTTTAAGTTGACCATAGGCGTGTTGCCAACCATTTCTAAAATGTTTTCATAAACTTGTGACATAGTGTATCCTTTCTTTGTTTATAAGCATAAAAATGTCTTTGCTCAAAATCTTCTTTTATATATATATTAAAGACATATATAGGATGCTTTAAGATTTAACAATGAAAACTTTTATTTTTTTTGTATTTTTAATTACGGTGATTTTTTGCGGAGAGGCGTTTGCTCAAATAGCAAGCGTTGATGCTTTGTATAGAAATTTAGTAAGATCCGATAATAGCGGATATTTACCAAATTATGTACAAAACAGGGGTGCAGAAATTGATGTTTCTCCAAAAGACGGCGCTTTATTGCCTAAAACAGATGTGGAAAAGCAAGCTCAGGAAATTATAGAACTGGAAAATGTGAGAAGAGCAAAAAGGCTGGCGGCAAAAAAAGAACGGGAAAAATGGAATAAGACAGTGGAAGCAGCAAAAAACAATTCTCTAACCCCGGCACATATTCAAGAAATTGCTAAAAGAGCAAAAGAAAACGATCCACAGGCATTGGAAATTTTTGCATTTTTAAATGCCAGAGGTCAGGGAATGAAACAAAATCTGACAGAGGCATATGTGGCTTACTCAAAGGCTGCAAAATTGGGTGTGAAAAAAGCCGAGGAAAATGCTAAGGCTGTTTATGGCGCAATGAACGCACAACAAAGAGCAGAGCTAGAAGCCCAAAATCTTAGATAAAGCCTGTTTGTGCATGTAGTTAAGAGGAACATTTCCTGTTAAAAAATCATGTTTACTATACCAACCTGCATAACCGCCTTCAGGTGTTTGCCACGGAAAAGATGGTTGAGAAA
Source organism: Alphaproteobacteria bacterium (assembly GCA_045590955.1). Lineage (GTDB taxonomy): Bacteria > Pseudomonadota > Alphaproteobacteria > RF32 > CAG-239 > JAZNSB01. The sequence goes on from JAZNSB010000003.1 coordinate 38,496, forward strand.
TGTTTAGTTTGTTAAAATCAAAAAACAGAAAAATTTGTCGGTAATTCCAAAATTCACCGTTTGGACGAATGTCGTCGGCAAAATATAAAACGTCTTGAGTAAGCTGTTTAGAGCTTTTACCAAACTCAATGTTTAATCCGGTTTCTTCAAAAAATTCTCTGGATAAAGAGGTTTCCAGCCCCTCCCCCCTCTCAACAAAACCGCCGGGAAATTCTCCCACAATTTGTTTTTTCGGAAAGGTTAATAAAATTTTTTCATCTTTTTCAATTATGGCAAAACATGATTTTTTAGTGGCAAAATAACCGGTATCATTTATGTGTGTGTTTCCGTGCCTGTCTATGTATAGGTTAGTCATTTTGGCTCTCTTTTATCAGTTCTTTAACAAATCTTTTTAAGCGAAGTTGTCTTGTGCGTTTCATTCTTTCGCTCGCAAAAATGGTCTGTATTTTTTGAATGGAAGCTTCAAGGTTGTCATTAATGATAACGTAATCAAATTCGTTCCAATGTTTTATTTTATCTACAATGAGGCTCATGCGTTTTTCTATAATTTCCGGAGTATCAGCCCCTCTGTTTTCAAGTCGGCGACGTAATTCTTTTATTGAAGGGGGCAATAAATAAATTGTTACAACGTTATCGGGAGCTCGGCTTCGCATTTGTCTGGCACCATCCCAGTCCATGTCAAACAAAACATCAATCCCGGCATTAATGTAAGAGTCAACTTCAGACTTTAAGGTTCCATAACGGTTACCGTATTGAGAATTTACATATTCATAAAAAGCATCTTGAGCAACATAGGTGTTGTATTGTTCGTCGCTGATAAAGTAGTAATCAACCCCTTCTTGTTCTCCGGGGCGCATGGGCCTTGTGGTTGCAGAAATGGAAAATTTAAGGTTATCATCTCTTTTTAACAATTCTTTGCAAATAGTTCCCTTGCCGGTTCCTGATGGTGCTTCAATGATAAACATGGCTCCTTTTCTAACAGGGGAGATTATATCGTTTGTGTTCATATTTATATGCTCCTATTCAATGTTTTGGACTTGCTCTCGGAATTGTTCCGTAAGAACTTTTATTTCTATGGCAGATTGCGTTATTTGCAAGTCCGTAGATTTTGAACAAGTGGTGTTTGCTTCTCGGTTTAGTTCTTGGCAAAGAAAGTCTAAACGTCTACCGACAGGAGTGTTCTGCTTAAATAATTCTTTGCATGTTTTAATGTGGGCTGACAATCTTTCTCTTTCTTCAGAAGTATCTGCCTTGTTGATGATGAGAAGAGCTTCTTGCGCCAAGCGCTCTTCTGACGGCATATCTTTGTTTTGTGCCAGAAGTTGTATTTGAGCAAACAATTTTTCTTTTAATTTTTGAGGTTGTTGATCTGCTATGATTTGTAATTTTTTGACCTCTGTTTCTATTTGTTCTAAAATTTTTAAAAGAATATCTTTGAGTTTTGCCCCCTCTCTTTTTCTGTCTTCTGCAAATAAAACACAAGCTTTTTCAAAACTTTGGAGCAATTCTTGGGTAAGAGCAAGGTTTTCTTGTTCGTCAAGAGATGTTTCTTTGTTTTCTATAACACCTTTACAGTTTAATAGTTGGGCAACAGAAGAGGGGCATAAGCGTTTATATGTGTTTTCCATGCTTTGAGAAACATCTATCAGCTGTTTAAGAAGTTCTTGGTTGACATTATAAGAGATGTTTTCATTTTCTTTTTTGATGTCAAGAAAAACACTTATAGTGCCTCTGCTAATGTATTTCTCAATTTCTTTTTTTAGTTGCGGATGAAGATGCTCAAACGCCATTGGAGTTTTGATTTTTATATCTAAAGATTTGGCGTTTACACTTTTTATTTCCCAAGACCAGTCAAACCTTTGTTCTTTTGTTGTAAAACTGCCGGTATTTCTGGCAAATCCTGTCATGCTTTGAAGTGTCAAAAAAATTCTCCTTTACCTTATTTTTTTTTAAGTTACTCTATATATAATACAAGTTTATTAAAAAGGAGATAATAATGCAATCTATTTTAATCACAGGTGCAAGTTCAGGAATTGGTGAGGCTTTGGCTTGCCATTATGCTTCTGTAGGTGTAAAAAACTTGTTTATTTGCGGAAGAAACAAAGAGCGTCTGGAGGCGGTAAAACAAAAATGTGAAAAAATTGGAGCCAATGTTGAGGCGGTAGTTTTGGATGTTACCGACAGAGAAAACACCCAAAAATGGATTTTAGAGGCAAATAAAAAACATCCTCTGGATTTGGTTGTGGCAAATGCCGGCGTTTCAACAACCCAAGGCGGAGAAGACGCTGTTTATAAAACGTTTAATACAAATGTGTTTGGTGTTTTAAATACCATTCATCCGGCGCTTGATGTGTTTTTGGCGAGGAAAAAATCTGAAAAAAGCAATGCCCAGATAGCAATTGTTGCGTCAATAGCCGGATATCACGGCTTGGCAAGTTGTCCAAGTTATTCTGCCTCAAAGGCTTGCGTGAAGGCTTATGGCGAGGCTTTGAGAGTGAGATATGCTCCGGATAAAATAAAGATAAATGTTATTTGTCCGGGGTTTGTGCATTCAAGAATTACTCAAAAAAATAAATTTCCAATGCCCTTTATTATGGATGCAGATAAAGCAGCAAAAATTATTGCGAAGGGAATCGAAAAAAACAAAGCAATTATTTCCTTTCCTTCTTTGATTAGGTTTGCAACGTGGTTTATTTCTATATTACCAAATGCTTTGAGCGACAAAATCTATGCAATTATGCCTTATAAAGTATAAGCATAGAAAGTGTTTGATTAAAAAAATGTTTTTGTTTATGGTATAAAAAGCTGTAAATCAACAGAGGAACAAATATGAATCCGAAATCTATATTGGGTAAATATGTAATAAAGCAAATGATGGTGTATTTTTTGTCTGTGCTTTTAATGGTGGCGGGCATAATTGCTTTGTTTGATATTGTGGAAATGCTGAGAAAGTTTTCCAGCAATCCGTCTGTAACTATGTTGATGATTATACAGCTAACAATTACAAAAATACCATATACAATGGAAAAAATATTTCCGTTTGTGGTTATGGTGTCTGCAATGGCTACTTTTTGGAAGTTTAGCAAAACAAACGAGTTTGTGGTGATTAAAGCTTCCGGAGTGTCTGTTTGGAAGTTTTTGTGTCCTGCTCTGTTTTTGGCTTTTTTAATCGGGATTGTAAATGTTACAACAATCAACCCCATATCTGCAAAAATGACTGAGTTTTATGAGACAATCAGATACAGAATAAAAACAAAGAATCCAACAGCAATTTTGTTTTCAACAAAAGGTTTATGGCTCAGAGAAGCAATGGACGAAGAAACTTTTGTGGTGCTGTCTGCAAAATCTGTGCGACAAGAACCAGAGGGTTTACTTTTAAGAGAAGTAACACTGCTTGAATTGGATAGACATTCATTGTTATTGAAAAGAATAGAAGCTTTTGCGGCAATGCTAAAAAATGATGTTTTTGAGCTAAAAGATGTATCTGTTTTTATTCCGGGAGAGCCAACATCATCTTTGCCTCAGCTAACATATAAAACATCTATTACAACAGATAGAATTAAAGAAAACTTTATAGAGCCTGATGCAATTTCTTTTTGGAATTTGCCGGAAACAATAGCTTTTTATGAAAATTCAGGCTTTTCTGCTTTAAAACACAAAATGCGTTTTATGAATCTGTTGGCATCTCCTTTTTTGCTTATGGCCATGGTTTTTGTGGCGGCAATTTTTGCGTTGCGACCAAATAACCGAAGAGGAGGAATGCTGTTTTTAATTGTGGGCGGTATAATGAGCGGATTTATTATCTTCTTTTTGTCGCAAGTTATATATGCTTTTGGCTTAAATAAAGAACTTCCGATTTTCTTTGCGGTTTGGATCCCTATAATCATTGTTTATTTAATTTGCATTACGGTGATGTTGCAGTTAGAGGAAGAAAAATGAGAAAAAACACTTTGTGGATGTTGTTTTTGGGATCGCTATTTTCTGTTTATTTGTTGGGATTTTTTGACATTGTTTTTAGTCAGATGTTTTTTAAAGACGGCAAGTTTCTTTTACAAAACAATGATGTTGTTTTAGTCGTTGAATGGCTGTTGCCGTGGCTCTTGGTTTTGATTGCTCTAATATGTTTTGCTTTATGGGTGTATGGAAAAATATGTGGCAAACCAAAAATTTCTACAGAAAAAATGGCTTTTGTGTGTCTGTCAATGGTGCTGGCTCCGGGACTGATTGTAAATTTGATTTTCAAAACATTTTGGGGAAGAGCAAGACCGGTTGATTTGCAAATTTTTGGTGGAGATAAAGAATTTTCTATGCCTTTTGAAATTGCAGACCAGTGTAATTTGGATTGTTCTTTTATGTCCGGACATACTTCTGTGGCATTTTGGATGTTGGTGTTGGTTTTGGCATCTAATGTGAAAAAGAAACAAAATTTGTTTGTTGTTGTTTTTTTTATTGCTGCATTGGTTGCTTTAATGCGTGTGGCTCAAGGAAAACACTTTTTATCTGATGTTGTTGCAGCGGCAACAATAACTTTGATGGTTGTATATTGGTGTTATCAAAAATTGCTGATTAAGGAGCAGTCAAAAGAAGATCAAGATTTTCGCCAAAAGTAGAAACGGCATGTTTGGTTACATCTGTTGGTGCAGCAACAAATCTTGCAGCGTTTTCCTGTGCAATTAGAATATCTTCTTTTTTTAAGAACTGAGTGGTTTCTTCTCTTTTTTCTCCGGCATCCGGTCTGCCGTTAACGGATGCTATATTATACCAAGCATGCGCGTTTATAAAGTTTTTTTCAAAGGCAACGCCTGAAGCAAGTGCGTCGGCCAGCAAAACCATGGCGTTAACATTGCCTTGTTTGGCGGCGGCAAGCAAGTTATTTTGCGCAGAAACATAGTTTTGAGTTGTACCAATTCCATCAAAATACATTTTTGCAACCTGTATTTGTGCCAGATCATAACCTGCTTTGGCAGAAGATTGTATTAAAGAAAATGCTAAGTTGTCATTTTTTGGTAATCCAATTCCGTTAAGATATGCCACACCCAGCATATATTGAGAAATGGGATTGCCAAAGTCTGCTGATTTTCTTATGTAGGATAAAGCCTTATCAACATCTTTTGGTAAGTATTGCTCTGTTAGATACAAAAAAGCAAGGTTTAGTGTTGCTGAATCGTCCCCTCTGTCTGAGGCTGCCTGAAACAATTCTATGGACAAAGGAATGTCTTTTATGCCCGCAGAACCGTTAAACAGCAACGAGCCAAGATTGTTTAAAGCAACGGCATTTCCTTGCATAGCGGCAAGAGAATAAAACTTAAGAGCCTGTTTTTGGTCGCTTGGAAAATTGTTAGCGCCATATAAGTAACTGTATGCTAAAAATAACTGGGCATCAACATCACCCTCTTGAGCAAGACGAAGCTTTTTTTGTTCCGGAGTTTCTTTTTTGACGCTTTCTGCTTGTTTGTGGTTTTGCGCATCTTCAAAAGAAACCAACTTTTTTATTTTATCAAAAAAAGAAAGGTCGTTTTTGCCATCAGTTTCCGGTGATTGTTTAGTTGTGTTGTCAAAAAGCAAGTTATTGGCATCGTTGTTTGCGGAAACGCTGAAAGAAACTAAACTTAAACAAAAAACAGAACAACATGATAAGTAAAAAATTTTTTTCATGGCAAAACTACCTTGTGTTTTGAATGTGTTGAGTAATGATGTCATTATTTATATCACGCATATATTTTTGTGCCAAGATTTTTTTATAACGGTTGAATATTTCTGTTTGTTCTTCTGTGGCACGAGGAAACGGGTGTTGCAAATTGATTTTAGTATTTGGATATACCAAAAAGTTTTTTTGCAAAAAGTCGCAACATTCCGGATATGTGCCATCCGGGTCTTGCTGTATTCCTAAAATTTTAAATTGACGCTCCATGCGCATAACTTTTTCTATTACATCTTTAGAGTTGTAATTGTTTATGGCGTTGAGGTTGATAACAGCAATTTGGTGGTTAAGTTTTTTTATGAGTAGTTGTTTTCTTTGAATTTCAACCTCGTCTTTGCAAAAAGAAATTTCATCTTTTAATTTGCGGATTTCTCTGTAAATGGGATGAGTTTGTTTATCTCCTTTTTCAAGAGACGTTATTTTAATTTGTACTTCAACAGTAAAATGTCCGCCAGGTTTGTTGGTGTTGGGAATAGAAAGATACAACACAAGGTTTCTAAAATCTTTGTTGCTAAATCTTTCTGTATTGTCTAAACAGTTATTGCAAAACTTATCTTTTTTGAGGCTCTGCATTGAAGCGTTTGGGAGGTTGTTAAAGATCTGTTCCCAAAACAAAACATCTTCATATCTCTTAACGCTTAAAGAAAAGCGCAAAACATCCCTTAATCTCTCGTGGGGTTTTTCAGGGCGATTTTCGCTTGGGGTATAGGCCGAGCCAAAAGCATCTTTTTGATAAGCAAGATCATACAATCCGCCACATTTAACTTTTTCTATGGCTCTGTTGATGTTTTTTATTCCGGGCAAAGTTATGTATAACGGATTGTTTTTGCTGTCTGTTTGGGTTATTACAATGCGAGTGTTCGGCGTAATATATTTTATGTCATCTGTTTTTTCAATGATAGTTTCTTCTGTTATTGGGTCAATCACAGAAAAGGTGAAGTTGCTGAATTTTTCATATCCGCCAAAAGAGTTTACAACCAAACGGAACAACTGTCTGTAAGCTTCCATTTGGTCTTCGTAATAAAACTCAAGATGTTCTTTAGTTTCTTTGCCTATTTTTCCGTCAAGATAAGCTTGCTCAATCAGCTCTAAACATTCTCGGTTGTTTTGTTCTTGCTGAGAGTTAATTGCAGCCCTGCTTTGCAGGTAGTCTTCTTTAGAAAAAGGGGAAGAAACAAAGGAAGAAAAACTGTCTTGAGCCAAATATGTATCTTGTATTTCTTGCATTTGTATTCCTCAAGGAAGAAGAACTATGACACAAAAAAATTTATAAACAAGAACTTTTTGCTTTATTTTTAAAATTTATGTGATATACAGTAGGTATAACTTTCATAAATTTGTAGAAAGTGGGGCAAATGCCCCGCTTTTTTGTTAGGAAAAATATGCAAAAACACGAATTAAATGATATGCTGGAACCTGTTGTGGAGGGCTTGGGATATGAGCTGGTAAGGGTGATTACTCTTGGCCAGGTAAATCCGACGTTGCAGGTTATGATAGATAGAATCGACGGCAAAATTGTGGATGTGGAAGATTGTGCAAAAGTTAGCAGAAAAATTTCTGAACTTTTGGATGAAAAAGACCCGATTGTCGGTGAATATACTTTGGAGGTTTCTTCTCCGGGAGTGGACAGACCTTTAACAAAGTTTTCTCACTTTGAAAAATTTGTGGGACACAATGTAAAGGTGGAATTGTCTGAAGAAGTTAATGCCAGAAAAAGAATTAAGGGATTGCTCGTAAAAACAGACGAGAAAAAAACGGTTTTTGTTCAGGCGGGAGAAACGGTTTTTGAAATTCCGTTTGAAAAGATCAATAAAGCTAAAATAATTTTAACTCAAGAGGATGAATAATGCAGAACATTGAAAATATGCCAAGACCAGAGGTCTTGTTAGTGGCAGACACAGTTGCTCGTGAAAAAAACATTGATAGAGAAGAAGTTTTTGTGGCAATGGAAATTGCAATACAAAAAGCAGGTCGTTCAAAATATGGCTTTGAGCACGATGTTAGAGCTTCTATTGACAGAAAAACAGGCGCAATTTCTTTGTCAAGATATCGTGAAGTTGTGGCGGAAATTGATCCGGATGCAGAGTTTTCTCAAATTACATTAAAGCAAGCAAAGGCAATTGATGCTTCTTATAAGCTTGGAGATTTTGTGGTAGATGCTTTGCCTTCAATAGACTTTGGACGTATTGCCGCTCAAACCGCAAAACAAGTAATTGTGCAAAAAGTAAGAGATGCAGAGCGCAATAAACAATATGAAGAATATAAAGAAAAAATCGGAACAATTGTAAACGGAACGGTTAAAAGGCTTGAGTTTGGAAATGTTGTGTTAGATATTGGCAAAACAGAAGCAATTTTGACCAGAAACGAAATTATTCCAAGAGAAAAATTTAAACCCGGTGACAGAATTAGAGCATATGTTTTGGATGTAAGAAAAGAAAACAGAGGACCGCAAGTGTTCTTGTCAAGAACATGTCCTGAATTCATGGCAAAGTTGTTTACTTCCGAAGTGCCTGAAATTTACGATGGAATCGTGGAAATTATGGGCGTGGCAAGAGATCCCGGTTCAAAGGCAAAAATTGCCGTAAGAACAGATGACGTTACAGTAGATGCCGTTGGTGCTTGTGTGGGATTGCGCGGAATTAGAGTGCAAGAAGTTGTAAAAGAACTTCAGGGAGAAAAGATTGATATTGTTTCTTATTCTGAAGATAAGGCAAAATATGTTGTTGCAGCGCTGGCTCCTGCAGAAGTTGTTAAGGTGGTGCTTGATGAAGATAACAACAAGATTGAAGTTGTTGTGCCGCAAGAACAATTTTCTATTGCAATCGGAAGGCGTGGCCAAAATGTTAAATTGGCTTCTCAATTGTTGGGTTGTGACATTGATGTGTTGACGGAAGAACAAGAGCAAGAGAGAAGAGCCAATGAAAACAAAGTCAAACTTCAACGTTTTATGGAAGCTTTGGATGTTGATGAAATGATTGCACATCTTTTGATTGCTGAAGGATTTTCTAAGGTTGATGAAATTGCAATGATAGAGTTGTCTGAATTGGCCGAAATTGAAGGTTTTGATGCTGATGTGGCTGCAGAATTGCAATCCAGAGCAAAAGCTTTTGTTGAAAAAAGAAATGAAGAGTTTGCTCAAAAGAGTAAGTCTTTGGGAATAGATGAAAGCATTAAAACAATTGCCGGATTAGATCAGGATATGATTTTGGCTTTGGCAAATAACAATGTTAAAAACATTGAAGATTTGGCAGATTTGGCTTCTGATGAACTCAGAGAAATTCTGGGTGTTGATGTTATAACAGAGGCAGAGGCAAACAGAATCATTATGGATGCAAGAGCGCACTGGTTTGAATAAGGACAAAAGTATGGCAGTAAGCGGTTCGTCAAATACAAGAAAGTGCATTGTTGAAGGCAGCACAAAAGAGAAAAAATCTCTTTTGCGCTTTGCCGCAACAAAAGAAAACAATGTGGTGCCGGATTTTGATAAAAAGCAAAAAGGAAAAGGGTTTTGGGTTTCTAATTCAAAAGCTATTCTAAAAAAGGCAATAGAAAAAAACATTTTTGCAAAAGTTGCCAGAAAAAAAATTGTGGCAGATCAAAATTTGTTGGAACAAACACAAAGCATGTTGTCTGATAAGGCTTTGCAAGCGTTTTCTTTTTTAACACCAAACGATTTTGAGGTGGTGGAAAAAGCAGACTGTGTTTTTGAATCTGATGTGTTGTGTTTTGTGGTACCGAAAGAAACAACGTTAAAAATTTCTGAAAATACAAACAAAGATGTTTTTGACTGTTTTTCTGCACAAGAACTGCAAAAAATTGTTGGAAAAAATGTTCTTTTTCTGGCTTTGAAGAATACAAATACAGCAAAAACAGTGTACAATATGTTGAAAAAGTTTAATACTTTTTCTGCTCTACAAGATGAAAAATAAAAAAGGAAATAACCTATGACAGAAGAAAGTACAAAAACCAAACTAACATTGTCCGGAAAAACAACCCTTACATTGAAATCATTGGGTGATAAAAAAGGATATGAGAGAGACGGAAGAAAGGTTGTGCAGGTTGAAGTGCGCAAAAAGAGAGTAATTCTTGCACCGCAAGAAAAGAGTACTTCTGTGGAAATTGATGAAGCAACAGCTGCAAAGTTAAAGTTGATTGAGCAAGCAAAAGAATTTGAAAACCACCGCCAAGAAGAGTTTCAAAAACAAGAGGCTCAAAGACAAAAGCTAAAACAAGAGCAGGATGAAGCTCGCAGAAAGGCCGAAGAAGAAAGGATTGCTTTGGAAGCAAAAAAGAAAAAAGAAGCAGAAGAGGCGGCAGAAAAACAAAAGGCTTTAGAACAGCAAAAGGCTCAAGAACAAGATTATCAGAAAAATAAGAAAAATAAGTTTGATGAAGATGAAGAAGACGATAGTTTTTCTAAGAAAAATAAAAAATTTAGTGAAAAAGAAGAGGCTTATGACGACAGAAGAAAGGTTACAAAACGTTCTTTTGAAACGGTAAGAAGAAATAATAACTTTAATATAAACACCATTTCATCCGGCGATGACGATGATGATTATGGCGGTGTATATAGAAGAAGGTTTAAGAAAAAACAACCCAAGCCTGCGCAACAAACAGTTGCACCGCAAGAAAAAATTTATAAGGAAGTGGTTGTGCCGGAAGTTATTACTGTTCAGGAATTGGCTAACCGTATGGCAGAAAAATCTGCAGACGTTATTAAAAAACTTATGAGTCTTGGCGTAATGGCAACAATTAACCAGCCGATAGATGCCGATACAGCACAAATTGTGGCAGAGGAATTGGGACATAAGGTAAAACGTGTGGCTGCTTCTGACGTTGAGCTTGGTCTTACCGGTCCGGAAGATAAGCCGGAACAGTTGAAACCACGTCCTCCTGTTGTAACCGTAATGGGACACGTTGATCATGGTAAAACTTCTTTACTGGATGCTTTAAGAGAAACAAATGTTGTGGCAAAAGAAGCCGGTGGAATTACGCAACATATCGGCGCTTATCAAATTGAAGTTGAAAGCGGTAAGAAAATTACCTTTATTGATACTCCCGGTCACGAAGCTTTTTCTGAAATGAGGGCTAGGGGAGCAAAGGTTACCGATATTGTGGTTTTGGTTGTTGCTGCCAATGATGGAATTATGCCACAAACAGTAGAAGCAATAAGACATGCTCAGGCGGCTCAGGTGCCAATTGTTGTGGCAATTAATAAAATAGATTTGCCGGGCGCAGATCCAATGCGTGTTAAAACAGAGTTGTTGCAACACGGAATCGCCGTTGAAGAAATGGGTGGTGAATGCTTGTGTGCAGAAGTTTCTGCAAAAAAACGCATTAACATTAATGCATTGGTTGAGGCAATTTTATTGCAAGCAGAAATTTTGGATTTGAAGGCAAATCCTGACAGAGTGGCTGAAGGAACGGTAATTGAAGCCAAAATGGAAAAAGGAAGAGGCTCTGTGGCAACCTTGTTGGTGCAAAGAGGAACCTTGAAAATAGGTGATATTATTGTTGCTGGAAAAGAATGGGGCCATGTGAGAGCTATGCTTGATGAACACTCCAGAAAAGTGTTTGAAGCAACCCCCGCAACACCAGTGGAAGTGCTTGGTTTGCAAGGAACCCCTGGTGCCGGAGATGACTTGATTGTGGTTGCAGATGAAAATACAGCCAGACAGGTTACAAACTATAGAATTCAAAAAGAAAGAGAAGCAAAGATTGTTAAATCAGCAAAATCTGCGATGGAGCAAATGCTTGATAAAATTAAATTGGGAGAAGTTAAAAATCTTCCGGTTATTATCAAAGCTGACGTTCAAGGCTCTATTGAGGCAATTGAAGGAACAATAGGCAAGCTTTCTAACGAAGAAGTAAGTGTTCAAGTTCTTCATTCGGCCGTTGGCCCTATATCAGAATCTGATATTTCTTTGGCAAAAGCTTCAAATGCATTTATCATTGGATTTAATGTGAGAGCAAATCCGCTTGCCAGAGATATGGCAAAACGTGACGGAGTAGATATCAGATATTATTCTATTATTTATGACGTGGCAGATGACGTTAAAAAAGGATTGGAAGGATTGCTTTCTCCAACTCTTAAAGAAAAACTTTTGGGTTATGCGGAAATTAGAACCGTGTTTAATATAACCGGAGTGGGTAAGGTTGCCGGATGTATGATTACTGAAGGTTTGGTAAAACGCGGAGCAAAAATCAGATTGTTGCGTGATAACGTGGTTATTCATGATGGCGAGATTGGTCAACTCAAGAGGTTTAAAGAAGACGTTAGAGAAGTTAAAGACGGATATGAGTGCGGAATTAGCTTTGCAAATTATAACGATATTCAGGTAAATGACTTTATTGAGTGTTACGAGATTGAGACAATTGCTGCAACCTTATAGGGGAAACAAGATGTATAATAAAGAACCGTCACAGAGACAATTGCAAGTTGGACAAGAGATAAAGAAAATCATTGCCTCAATGGTGCAAAGACAAGAAATCAGAAACATACAAGATGTTGATGCGCTGGTAACAATAATGGAGGCGCAAGTTTCTCCGGATTTGAAGTATTGCAATGTATATTTCATTACTTCTGATGCAGATACAAATCAGACCGTTTTAGAGGGATTGATGTTGGCTCGCAATTATATCAGAAAACAAGTGGGAGCCAGAGCAGGATTAAGATATGTTCCGGAACTGGTTTTTAGAATTGACGAATCTTTTGCCAGGGTTGATGAAATTGAAAGATTGCTCAGAGATCCAAAGGTTTCTGCTGACCTACAAAAAGAATAAAGCACAATAAAAATGACCAAAAACACTCAAAATATACATGGTTGGATTGTGCTTGATAAGCCTAAAGACATGACTTCAAATGCCGCACTGACAAAAGTGCGACATTTGTTTAATGTTAAAAAAGCCGGACACGTTGGAACCCTTGATCCTTTTGCCACAGGAGTTTTACCCATAGCTTTGGGAGAAGCAACAAAACTGATTTGTTTGATTGAGGGAGGAATAAAAACATATGAGTTTGATTGTCAATTTGGCGAACAAACATCAACGGATGATAATACCGGGGATGTTATAAAAACATGCGAAAAAATTCCAACCAAAGAAGAAATTGAGAATGTAATACCGAGTTTTATTGGAAAAATAAAACAAATACCATCAAAATTTTCTGCCATAAAAATAAATGGCAAAAGAGCATATGATTTGGCCAGAAATGGAGAAGATTTTGAAATGAAATCAAGAGAAGTAGATGTGTTTTCTCTTAAACTTATTTCTTTTGAAAAAGACACAGCAACAATGGAGGTTGTTTGTTCTAAAGGAACATATGTGAGAACTCTTGGGGCAGATTTAGCAAAAAAACTTGGCACTTGCGCTCACTTAAAGGCTTTAAGGCGTAAAAAAAGCGGTTTTTTTGACCTATCACATGCAATAAGTCTTGAAAATTTAAAAGAAATGGTGCATATTAATCAAGCTTTACATCCTGTATTAACACCTCTGTGCGACATCACGGAGATTGCTGTATCGGATGAGCAGGCTACCAAATTGCGTCAGGGGCAGTCATTGTCTCCAAAAGGCTTTGAAGCTTATAAAAATGGAGAATTGGTTGCTGTTTGTAACGCAAATCCGGTGGCAATAGTGCGCAAGTCTGAGCGAAAAATTGCTCCGTGGCGCGTGTTTAACTTTTAACTTAAAGGAAAAATAAGATGTCGTTTACTAATGAAGAAAAACAAAAACTTATCAAAGAATACGGATTGAATCCTAATGATACTGGTTCTCCGGAAGTTCAAATCGCTATTTGGACTTTTAGAATCAACAACTTGATTGAACACTTTAATGTGCACAAAAAAGACAAACATTCTCGTTTGGGTTTGATGAAAATGGTTGGTAATCGTCGTAGATTGCTTGACTATTTGAAAGGAAAGTCTGAAACAAGATATCAATCTCTTATTCAAAAATTAAATATCAGAAAGTAGATATTTGTTTCAAAAAATTTGCGGAGCAGTTTTGGCTCCGCAAGCTTTTTGTTTTGGTAGAAAAGATGTATGAAATATAACTTTATAAGGAAAAAAGATGATAAATTTTAATGTTGTAAAAAAAGAAATGATGTGGGGCGGTCGTCCGCTTACTTTGGAAACAGGTAAAATTGCCAGACAGGCAACAGGTGCTGTAATTGCAACTTATGGTAATACTTCCGTAATTGCTACGGTTTGTGCCGCAAAAGAAGCAAAACCAGATCAGGATTTCTTTCCATTAACCGTAAACTATCAGGAAAAATACTATTCAACCGGAAAAATTCCAGGCGGATATCTTAAAAGAGAAGGAAAACCTTCTGAGCACGAAGTGTTAGTGTCTCGTTTGATTGACAGACCAATTCGTCCGTTGTTCCCTGATGCGTTTAAAAATGAAGTTCAAATTATTTGCACAACATTGTCTCATGACCAAGAAAATGATTCTGATATTGTGGCAATGATTGCAGCATCTGCAGCTTTGGCAGTGTCCGGAGTTCCGTTCTTGGGTCCGATTGCATCTGCAAAAGTTGGATACATTAACGGACAATATGTTTTGAATCCAACAATTGAACAATTAAAAGAAACAGATTTGGAATTGGTTGTTGCCGGAACAAAACAAGGTGTGCTTATGGTTGAATCTGAAGCACAAGAACTTTCTGAAGAAACAATGTTAAATGCAGTTATGTTCGGTTTTGAATCTTTCCAAAACGTTATTGATTTAATTTGCCAATTAAAAGAAGAAGCCGGAAAACCAGATTGGGAAAAACCTGAATATCCTGCAGAATATGTTGATTTTTACAACAAAATAGGTGAAAAATTTGCGCCAATGTTTGAAAAGGCTTTTGAAGAAACAGACAAGTTGAAACGTTTGTCTTTGTTGGATGAGGCAAAAGCCGCTGTTTTGGCAACAATAGATCCTGAAAATGAATTTGAAAACAGATACGTTGTTGATGTTATGGAAAATGTTCAGGCAAAAATTATGCGTGAAAAAGTTTTGCAAACAGGAAAGCGTATTGACGGTAGAGATACAAAAACAGTTCGCCCAATTCAATGTCAGGTAGATGTTTTGCCAAGAGTTCACGGATCTGCTCTGTTTACCAGAGGAGAAACACAGGCTTTGGTTGTAACAACCTTGGGAACAGGTGAAGATGCTCAAATGATTGATGGTTTGATGGAAACATATAAGCAAGACTTTATGTTGCATTATAACTTTCCGCCATTTTCTGTTGGTGAATGCGGAAAAGTAGGTTCTCCCGGCCGTAGAGAAGTTGGTCACGGAAAACTTGCTTGGCGTGCAATTCATCCAATGTTGCCAAAAAATAAAGAAGAATTTCCTTATACAATAAGAGTTGTTTCTGATATTATGGAATCCAACGGCTCTTCTTCAATGGCAACTGTTTGCGGAACAACAATGTCTTTGATGGCAGCCGGTGTGCCAATGCAAAAACCTGTGGCAGGTATTGCAATGGGCTTGATTAAAGAAGATGATGGAAGAGTGGCTGTGTTGACCGATATATTGGGCGATGAAGACCACCTTGGCGACATGGACTTTAAAGTGGCAGGAACAAAAGACGGTGTAACCGCTTTGCAAATGGATATTAAAATTACATCAATAACCAAAGAAATTATGCAAACAGCTTTGGCTCAAGCACATGAAGGAAGAATTCATATCTTAGGCGAAATGGCAAAGGCTATTGAAGAACCAAGAAAAGAAGTTTCTCCATATGCTCCAAAAATTATATCTATCAAAATACCGGTAGATAAAATTCGTGATGTAATTGGAACGGGTGGAAAAATAATTAGAGAAATTGTTGAAAAAACCCATACAAAAGTAGACATTACAGACGATGGAGTGGTTCGTATCGCTGCGTTAAATGCCGAAGATGGAAATGCAGCTTTGGAATGGATTAACGGTATTGTTGCAGAACCCGAAGCCGGAAAAATTTATCACGGAACAGTGGTAAAAATTATGGATTTTGGCGCTTTTGTTAGATTTTTGGGAACAACCGAAGGTCTTGTTCATATTTCTGAGGTAAAACCAGAAAGAATCAATGCCGTTTCAGATTTTTATAAAGAAGGTGATAAAATCTGGGTTAAGTGTTTAGGCGTAGATAACCGAGGAAAATGGAAACTTTCTGCAAAGAGAGTGGACCAATCTAACGGAACGGATTTAGAAAACAATTAATCAGTTTTCTTGTTAAGCAAAAAAAGAGCAGACAAGTGTTTGCTCTTTTTTGTTGCAAAAAGGACGAAATGATGCTAAAGTGTTGGCTCAAATGTATTTTTATTAGACGAATTAAGTTAAACTAATTGACTGAAAAGGCAGTCATAAATAATTGTGTTATGGAAAAAAAACCAATACCGATGCCTCTGGGGTTTAAAGTTGAAGTAAAATTTCTTGCGGCAGAGCAGGTGTCAAAAAACAACGTGTGCTCTACCATGGTCTTTGAACGAGAAGGAAAATCTTGCTACTGTGTATGGAGTGGAGATTATACCGGAAAAGGACCTTGCAGGGGCTATTTGGTAAGAAAAACAGACGTTCCCGGCGAATGGATTGTCGCCAAGGGTGAGTTGGTAGAAAAGTATCTCCAAGAGGTAAATTTCTGGGTGAAGAAAGCGGTTCAAATCGTAACCGGCAAGGCTGACGTGGAGGTTGATTACTCCTGTGGTCAGACCTTATTCTCTAACGAACGCAAATATAAGCGTTGCTATGAAATTTTAAATGAAAAACTTGGGTTTCCTCTTGAATGGATGGGGTTGTCTAAAATGGACTATGCCTTGATGATTTATGAGAGAAACGGCATTTTTAATGAAATCTGATATGAAAAAAGAGACATTAAAAAACGAAGTTACGAACGAAACTTATCCTTGTGAAATAAAGGTAAAATCAGGAAAAGCATTGCGCCTAAAAATTACGGCTGCAATCGGAGATCGTTCGTGTGGAACAGTAATAGCCTCAGGAACGGCTTTACAGTGTTTTATAAAAGGCCAATTTGCCGTGGGAACAGTTCTTGATGTGTTGCCGATTGAAATTTCGTCAGAAAACGGCATGTGGCAATGCGTTCATTGGTCAAGGGTGATGGAGGTTGCAAACGCCATTAAAGAGGAGGCCAGAATTATAGATGCGAGATTTGCTTTCGGAAGAGGTAAAGACAGCGAATATGATTTTGAAGATTTTCTTTTTGCCGGAACAAAAGGATATTTGACATATCTGGAAAAAGTAACAGCTTTGATAGATGTTTTTCCAGAAATTTCAAATTGTACGGCCCCGCTGAAAATGAAAGATGCCATACAGGCAATTTTGCGGGAAAACTTGGATTAAAAACACGGGCTCTCTAAAGAGCCCGTTTTTTTTGCTTGAATTTTAATTTTTATGTGTTATCAACTAAATATCAAAAACACCCCTGGAGGTTTTTGATGATGTAATGTTAATTTTTTGAAAGATACGAAAATGGCAGATATAGTTTTTAATGCTAAGGTTCGCGAGATAGCAGGTAAGGGGGCAGCTCGTCAATGTCGTCGTGAAGGGCGCGTTCCGGCTGTTATTTACGGCGGTAAAAAAGAACCTTTTATGATTTCTTTAGACCCTGTTGAGTTGGAAAAAGCTCTCAATATGGTTGGTTTTTACGACGCAATGATTGAAATTGATGTTGATGGCAAAAAACAAAATGTGGTTTGTCAAAATGTTCAATTCCATCCGGTTACAGATGCTCCATTGCACGTTGACTTTTTAAGAAAGTAAGAAAATAACATGTTAAAAGGGGAAACGGGTCTGTAAAACAGTCGTCTTCCCCTTTTTGTTTTTATACGCGGAAAAAATGTTTTTAATAGTCGGTTTAGGAAATCCTGGAACACAATATGAAAATACCCGCCATAATGTTGGTTTTATGACGGTGGATTTCTTGTGGGAGACATTCTCTTTTGCTCCGTTTAAGGCAAAGTTTGACGGTTTGATTGCAGAAGGTAATGTTGCCGGAGAAAAAGTGTTTTTACTTAAACCGCAAACCTTTATGAATTTATCCGGAAATAGTGTGGTAAAAGCTGCAAATTTTTATAAAATCTTACCTCAAAATATAATTGTAATTCATGATGATGTGGATTTGGTTGTGGGAAAAGTAAAGGCAAAAACCGGTGGTGGAAATGCAGGTCATAACGGGTTAAAATCTGTTGATGCTGCGGTGACGACAAACTATCATAGAATTCGAATCGGAGTGGGTTCTGAAGAAAAAAGCAAGATGATAAATCATGTGCTGGGAAGTTTTTCTAAACAGGACAGAACAATAATAAATCAAAATATTAAAATGATTGCGGATAATATAGATGTTTTGATTAAATCTGGAATGGCTGATTTTTCTAATAAAATAGGAATGCAACAGCATAAAAAATAAGGAGAAGATAATGGGGTTTAATTGCGGAATAGTAGGATTGCCAAATGTTGGAAAATCTACATTATTTAATGCGTTAACGCAGACAATTGCAGCACAAGCAGCAAATTATCCGTTTTGTACTATTGAGCCAAATACGGGAAGAGTGGCTGTTCCTGATATAAGATTGAATAAATTGGCTCAGATGGTGGCCCCAAAAATGGTTACTCCAACATATTTGGAATTTGTAGATATTGCCGGATTAGTTAAAGGTGCTTCAAAAGGCGAGGGTTTGGGAAACCAGTTTTTGGCAAACATTAGAGAAGTGGATGCTATTGTGCACGTGGTTAGGTGTTTTGATGATGCAAACATTACTCATGTGGAGGGAACGATAGATCCTGTAAGAGATATTGAAATTGTTGAAACAGAGCTCATGATTGCCGATTTGGAATCGTTGGAAAAAAGATTTGACCAGACAAATAAAAAAGCAAAAGGCGGAGAAAAAGAAGCTGTTTTAAGATTGAAGGTAATGACCCCTATTATTGAAGCCTTAAAAGAAGGAAAACCGGCAAGAACTGCCAGACCTGACAAAAATGATAAAGACGCATATAAACAGTATGAAATGTTGCAATTGTTGACAGCAAAACCGGTGCTGTATGTTTGTAATGTTGAGGAAACTGCCGCAGCAGAAGGAAATGAATTTTCTGAAAAAGTGAAAAAATATGCCGAACAAAAAGGTGCTTCTTGTGTGATAATATCTGCTGCAATTGAAGCAGAGGTGGCTCAGCTTGATGAAGAAGAAAGACAGGCTTTTTTGGAAGATTTAGGCTTAAAAGAAACCGGTTTGGCAAAAGTAATAAGAGCAGGATATGAGTTACTTGGGCTGGAAACCTATTTTACGGCAGGACCAAAAGAAGTAAGAGCTTGGACTTTTGTTAAAGGTTCAAAAGCTCCGCAGTGCGCCGGTATAATCCACTCTGATTTTGAAAAAGGATTTATTAGAGCAGAAACAATATCTTATGATGATTTTGTAATCTGTGGGGGCGAACAAGGTGCAAAAGAAGCTGGAAAAATGAGGGCCGAGGGAAAAGAATATGTGGTTCAAGATGGTGATTTGCTCAACTTTTTGTTTAATGTGTGATTGATATGAGACTGGCACTTTTTCAACCCGATATTCCTCAAAACACAGGAACGCTGATGCGTTTGGCGGCTTGTTTGGATATTGGAATAGATATTATTGAGCCTTGCGGATTTGTGTTTTCTGAAAAAAATTTGAAAAGAGCCGGAATGGACTATTTGCAACTGGTAAATTGCAAAAGGCATGATTCTTGGCAAGATTTTCTAGATTTTAGAGAGCAAAATAAACAAGAATACGGAAGAATAATTTTGCTTTCTACACATGCTCAAAAGCCGTATTATGATTTTGAGTTTTTACCAAATGACATTATTTTAATGGGCAGAGAATCTGCCGGAGTGCCACAAGAAGTGCATGATTTTGCAGATGAAAGATTGATAATTCCCATGAATGAAAAAGCAAGATCAATTAATGTGGCAATTTCTGCTGCAATGGCGGTGGGAGAAGCTTTGCGTCAAACAAAATGGCGCTAAAATAAAGAACAGAAATTTTCAAATGAAGAAGCCTGCAAATAGGGGTTGCATTGTTTTTCTAAACCAAGCTCAATCGGGCAAACATATCCCTGTCTTTGTAGACGAGATATGGCAATTTGTTCGTATTGTGCAAGGGCCTCTTGGTTGAAACATGTTTGTCTTGCATATCCGAAACCGTGAGCAGTGTATTCGTGTCCGGCAAAAAAAGATACATCATTAGGGAGTTTTTTGATCCTTTGTAAGGTGTTAAACATATCTTTTTGGGTTCCTTCAAATAATGCGCCAATACCAAAATTAAACAAAACATCTCCGGTAAAAAGAAGTTTGTCTTGCTCAAAAAGCCATAACAAATCATGTTTTGTGTGGCCACACACTTCTAAAATTTTTGCCTTACTGTTTCCAAGGCAAAAAATATCTTCATCTGAAAGTTCTATATCTATTTGTTCAATTTGTTTTTGTGGAAGTTTTGGGCCAACAATTTTGGCTCCGTAAATTGATTTTAGTTCTTTATTGCCTTCAACGTGGTCAAAGTGATGATGCGTATTTAATATATATGCAGGGCGGAGGTTGTGCTTTTGAAGCTCTGCTAAAACCGGCGCTGTTTCCGAGGGGTCTAAGACAGCACAAACTTGCGTATCGGAATCGACCAATATATATGAGAGGTTATCCATTATACCTTGTCTGCACAGAACAGGATAAACTTGAAGTGACATTATAAATAATCTCCGGGGTTTACTTCATCAATTTGTTCCGGTTTTAAGTATTGATATGCATATGTGTTATAAATTTCATTTTCAATGAAAATTTTATATAAAGCAGGGTCTATATGTCCGGTATTTTTCATATTTTGCATAATACGTAAAGCTTCGGAGAGTTTTTTGGGCTCTTTATAAGGTCTGTCTGAAGCAGTGAGAGCTTCAAAAATATCTGCAATGGCCATTGCTTTGGCAGGAACAGACATTTGTTCTCCGGTAAGATGGTTGGGATATCCTTTGCCATCAACTCTTTCGTGGTGGGCTCCGGCATATTCAACAATGTTGGACAATTCTTTTGGGAAGGGAAGAGTTTTGAGCATATCTATGGTAACAACTATATGTTCATTAATTTTTTCTCTTTCTTCTTTATTGATTGTTCCTTTTGGGATGGAAAGATTATATAATTCTCCGAGATTATATTTGCCCAAGCGGTGATCATCTCTATTTTGAATTAAACTTTCTATACAAGGATTGGAGTATAGCTCTTTGTCTTTTACATTGTCTCTTTCTGCCCAAGAAAGCCCTTTCATTCTGCTAAAGTGACGAGTGAATTTGTATTGAGCAATTTGTTCTAGGCGAATAATTTCTTCATCTGTGAGTTCTTTGTCGCCTATATTACATTGTGCAATAAAATCAAAATCGTCTTCAAGTTGCTGTATTTTAACAATAAATTCTTTTTGCAGATTTTCTTGCGTGTCTGTATTTTTGAGGCGCTTTTTAAGGTAGTCTATATGTGCATCTCTTCGCAAAATTTCAAATCTGTTTCTTATTTCATGTATGCGGTTATATACTGTTTCAAGCTTTGTGGCTTTGTCTACAACAAATTCCGGGGTGGTGATTTTGCCACAATCATGAAGCCAAGAAGCAATATGTAATGCGTACCAGTCTGATTCTGACATTGTAAAGTCTTTTAATGCACCTGTTTTTTCTTCAACGGCAGCAGCTGTAATTAACCTTGCTAAAACAGGAACTCTTTGACAGTGTAGGCCTGTGTATGGAGATTTTGCTTCCAGTGCGTGAGTAAGTGTGCCAATGAAAGACTCTAACAATAAATCATAATCTTCTGTTAGAACCCTACACTCTGTTACATGAGAAAGAAGCGAGCTTAAAGAATATAGAGCCTTTGTCGTTTCTGGTGAAAAAATGCATCTGTTGGAGTTTTTATCCAGAGGATTTATAAATTGCAAAATGCCAATAACTTCCCCTTTTTTGCTGGTTAAAGGAATGGCTAAAACACTTGTGGTTATATAATTGTTTTTGGAATCAAACTGTTCAAAAAAGTGGTTTTGATATTCTTGAGTTTGTGCAATGTTTGCAACGTTTATAATTTCGTTGTTAATCAAGCAGCGTTCTGCTATGGATAATTTTCTTTTTTGTTTAATGTCTGAAATAAATATCGGAGCAAAGTATGAGCCGGTGTCAGCATTGTTTCTGAAAAAATTGATGCTGTTGTATTTCATGTATTGCAGAGTTAATACTTTATGGTCTCCGACAACAAAAAAATTAACCCCGTCTATGTTAAATTCACTCAAATAAAAGTCTAAAATGGCAGCGATTTTTTTGTTAAAACTCTTTTCTTCGTTTAAAAAACCAAGAAGGGAAATAAAATTGGAAGTATTATTGTTAAAAGGTGCTGTCATTATTCTCCTTATTTAATTTTAGATATTAGGTATTCAATATCGTTTTCTGATAAGTCTTCAGATGAGCTGGTTAAAGACAAAACTCTTTCCAATACCTTATTTGAGAAGTTGCGCTTATTGTTTTGGCAACAATCAAAGCTTACTTTCTTTAAAATTTCAAAGGCATTAAAAATAGCAGGAAATAATGGTTTGGGAACACCGGCTTTTCTGAGTAAATTTCTTGTCATAAAATCAAGGTGCGAATTAAATAGGATTTTTCTGACTTCGGGTAATGGTGTTTGAGATAAATAAACCAATGAATATTCAAAGAATTTTAGATTACCCATACAAATGG
Source organism: Alphaproteobacteria bacterium (assembly GCA_045590955.1). GTDB lineage: Bacteria > Pseudomonadota > Alphaproteobacteria > RF32 > CAG-239 > JAZNSB01. The sequence goes on from JAZNSB010000003.1 coordinate 60,904, forward strand.
AGCGAACGAGCAAAGATGGTGTTAGATTACCGGAGCTGTAAAGTTGGCTTACCAGCTCTTCCATTCTGTCATCTGAACTTTGATCTTCTGATATTTGTAGAGCAACCTTTTCTCTTATTTCTTCAATAATATCACATGCTGTATCGTTGGGAACTTTGTGTGTGCTAATGAGCTTTTTCTTTAATTCTGAAGACAGCGAAGACAAAATTTTGATAATAATTGAAGAAGGTAGTTCTTTTTTTGAAATTATATGCTCTTTAATGCTTTCGCTATGCATATATTTATCTGTGATGATGTTAAATGTGGTTTCATCAAGTTCGCACTTATCATTTTCAAGAAGAGTATTTATTACCTGCTCTTCGCATTTGTCAGCAATATATTGAATTATTTCTTCATCAAGGTTTTCTCTTTTTGCAACAGCTTTTTGTTTGTTGGTTTGTTGTGATTTTAAGATTTGCAACATATCATCAACAGTAAAGTTTTCATAGTGTTGAATAAAGTGTAAAGACACATTATCCGAATCGTTTATGATGGAGGAAACAATATCTCTGGGAATGTTTTTGCACTCTGAAAGACTTTCTGCTAAAGTTTTTCTGACTTTTATTTCTACATCTTTAATCATTATTTTAAAGATGCTTTCTGCCAATTTTTTACCGGCAGGAGTTATATGAGCATTGTTATAATACAGGCATATTTTTCCTGCCACTAAAGACTTATTCTCTGCGGAACAGTTTTTTGAAAGTTTTTTAAGGTCTTCATGGCTTAATGCTTCGTTCATTCCTTTATGCCTTTTTTGTTCTTTGTCTCATACCCTATTGTATTATGCGATTATATTTTATTCTAGTTAAATTTATGTTAAATTTTTAATTTTGCATAATCAAGGGTGTCCAGATTATAAAAAACTATGGTGTAATTTAATAATCCGATAAAATTTTCTATTTTACTGCCAAAATCCAAGGTTTGGGTAACGTTGCTTCCTCTTAGCACAGATCCTACGTTGTGCATGTTAAATCTGAGACTCCAAAGATGTGCAAAATCTATATTTGAATTTAGTTTTAAAGCATAGTCATCTACGGCGTCTTGCAAGGTTGGATATTGCTTGATGCGGTATTCTAAATCTTCTTTTTGTCCTTTTGGCAAAAGACCGTCTTTTGTATGCCAAACAAGTTCTTTGAATATGGCGTTGGCAACATGTGCAGGACGAGATCTTCCCCAATCGCTTTCAATAATGGCGGCGCCTACCAAAATGGAAGCCGGAACAATATCCACTCGCAATACCAAATTGTTTAATAGATATTCTGTTCTCTGGTTGCCTGTGAATCTGGTAAAAATATCATATTTTTTTGCTTTTGTTTCTATAATCTGAATTTCTTCTTCTGTTAGATTGTTGTTTTTTTGAAATTCGTTTTTTAGGGCTAAAATTTCTTTTCTTTCTGCCATAATTTTTTTGTTTGTTCTCATTGCAAGCGGAGACATAATTTGAATAAAAAGCCATTCTTTGTCTTTGTCATTGTGGTTTTGCAAATCGGAAGGGAGTTTGTCAAGAAAAATGGCTGGAATTTCTATACCGGTTACTATTTGACGAGAAAAAGGAACAAAGCCTTGTTTGTTAAATTTTGCCATAATTTCTGCACTGTCTTGTGCCAGACATTCCGGAGCGCTAAAAATAAAAAACAATAAAAACAAGCAAAGTTTGAGCATATTATTCTTTCAGATTTTCAACAGATTTAATTTCAGGAATGTAGTGTTTTAAGATTTTTTCAACACCATCTTTGAGTGTTACCATTGCATAAGGACAACCTACACAACTGCCTTGCAATTGAACATATACAACGGAATTTTCATATTTAATAAACTCAATATCTCCTCCGTCTTGTCTTATGGCCGGACGAATGCGGGCATTTAAGAGTGCTTTAATTTTTTGTTCTATATTTTCTTCTGTGTTATCGTTTGATTCAACAGGTTCCGGATTGGTAAGAAATTCCATAATGGTCGCCATTATTTGAGGGCGCAAAATATCCCAATCGCCCTGCTCTTGTTTGGTTACAGAAATCATTTCAGAGGTGATAAAAACAGAAGCAATGTCACCTATGTCAAAAATTTTTTCAGCCAAGGGAGATTTGCGAATACTTTTGGAATCTGAAAATTCTGCTTTTCCTGTAGATAAGATGCTTTCTGATGGAAAAAAGTTAATGGTGTTTTTATCTCCAGTATATCCTGTTTCTATAATCATTTATTATTCCTTTGCTGATAAAATGTTGTTAATGCTGTTTATTGTTTTTACTCCTTGCAGTTCAAGATATGCAAGGTGGTTGCCACCAAAAGCACTGTTAAAAGATGTGTTACGAATAATTTGAGGTCTTAAAGTTGATGCTGTTTGCAATGCTTGGATGGCTGCAGATAAATGATTGTATGCATTTTGTTGTAAAATTGTATTTTTGTAGTCTATCGCTACACTTTTTAATATCATACAATATGTATAAAACTTGCCCTGAGTATAATAAAACAAATCATCTGAGTCAAAATCCGCAAAAGAATCTGACTTTTTTTGAATTTGGGTTTCCAGAGAGGCGTTGCTTTGTTCTAAATCTTGTTTGATGTGGATTAAAAGATTGTTAAAACTTGCTTGGCTGTGGGCCAATTCTTCTATGCTTGGAGTTAAATTGTTGTATAATTTGTTTAATGTTTTTCTGCCTTTTTTGTATTGTGTGTTTGAGCTGGGGGCAAACATTTTGCCTGTTTTTGCAATAATCCAAACATCAGGACTGTATGAAACATATTCTGTGGCTATGCGCAACAATTCTTTGTTGTCGGGGGAAGACAAGTCGTTTGTGCTGTTTAAGGCTTGAAAGGTGTTGGCAATGGCACTCATAATTCCCTTTTGAAAATTAGGCATATTGTCTAAAAGAGCCGAAGGAAAGAAAAATGGAGTGTTAGGTGTCCAAAGATTTTGGCTTACTTCTCTGTTGATAAGGTGTGTGCTGGTTTGAATTATTTGAGATTTGCCGACCGGAGCCTGATTGCTCAGGGTGGTGTTTGTGTCTATCTTATTAATCAGAATACCGCCAAGAGGGTAATATAATATGAACATAAACAAAATAAAAAACAGCAAGATCTTCCACCAATTGGCAAACACAAAGTCTATACCTTCTTTTTTGTGTGTTAGAACGTATAGACGTCCCTTTAGATGTTTGCCTTTATTAATAAGAATTTGTTTTAGTTTTTTATCCGGCATGTCTTTGTTTCCTTTTTAAAAGAAGATTAAACAAGTCTTTTACGTCTTGGTTTTTTAACAATAGTGAGCTTATTAAAAATACAGTGCCTCCGCAACCACAAATAAGAACAAATAAAAATGCTTTATGGTAAAAATCAAGACTAAGCCAACCGTCTGTGTAATATGAATTTAAGATATAGTTGCAAAATTTCATTGTACATCCCATTAATGTTGAGCTTAGTAAGATTTTGCAAACCTCAATTTTTAAGGTTTTTGAAAAGCTCCAAAAGTTTCTCTTTTTTAAGCCTCTAACATATAGCCAAACAGAAATTAATGCAGAGATGCTGGATGCGGTTGCAATTCCGACGTGCCCGAAAAAATGCATTAAAACAATAGAAAATAGCATATTGGCAATTAAAACAACGGTACTGTATTTTACCGGCGTCTTAGTGTCTCCTCTGGCAAAAAAATTTGGTGCAAAAGCTTTGCCCATTACAAACAAAGGAAGCCCAAAAGAATACGCAATAAGCGCCGGAGCGGTTTGCAGGGTTTCATAAGAAGTAAATTTGCCACGTTCAAACAAAATGTTGATTATCGGGGTGGCCAAAGACATTAAAAACACAGATGAGGGAATGGCTAAAAACAGGCCAAATCTGATGGCTTTATCTTGGTTGCGTTTTGCCTCTTGTTCGTGTCCGCTTTTAAGAGACTGTGATAAAACAGGCAGAAGAACAACACCAATTGCGGCCCCCACAACACCAATGGGAAGTTGGTTTAATCTGTTTGCATAATATATCCAAGAAATTGCACCTGTTCCAAGCAAAGACACCAAAATAAGATCAACCACCATGTTTACTTGATAAATTCCGGCACCAAAAATTCCCGGCCCCATTCTTTTAAATAGAGTTTTTATTTCTTTGTCTTTTAATGCTTTAAAGGTGTTAATTTGCAATGGAAGACGCACATTTTGTCTGCGCAAAAAAATGTATAGATAAACAAACTGTATTATGCCGGAAACAGTTATGGCAATGGAAAGAGAATATGCAGGATTTGCTCCAAACGGAACAAAGATAAGCACAGACAAAATCATGGTAATGTTTAAAATTATTGGTGCTGACGCAGGTGCGGCAAATTTGCCTAAAGAGTTTAAAATACCGGATTGAAAAGACACAATGGAAATAAACAGCAAAAACGGAAAAGTAATGCGGGTCAGGTTAACGGCAAGTGCTGTTTTTTGTGTGTCGTTAATAAATCCGGGAGCCATTAAATATACTACATATGGCATAAAAATTTCTGTGATAATCACCAACAGAACAACAAACACGCTTAAAACACAGATGGCCTTGGCTGCAAACTTAAAAGCACTTTCTTTGCTGTCCGATACAAGTTTGTGAGAGAGCATGGGGACAAAGGCCGATGTAAAAGCTCCTTCCGCAAAAAGGTTGCGAAAAAGGTTGGGCATACGCATGGCTACAAAAAAAGCATCTGATACCATGCCCGCACCAAGAAAGTTGGCAATGGTAACATCTCTTAAAAAGCCGGTAATTCTGCTTAATAACGTAAATCCACCAAAAGTTGTTACAGATTTTATTAAAGACACTTTTTTGCTCCATAGACATTTGTTTTATTTATTATAATAAAAAAAATAAATAATACAATTTTCTTACAAAAGATATTGACAAACTACGTTTTTGCAATATATGTTTAGACAAATGAGACAAAAAAGAAAGGTTTTGCAATGATAAAACTTCCTGAGACTGTAAAAAGACAAAAAATTTCAGCAAAAAGCGTGAAGGTTGCTTCTGAAAAGTTGTTTTTAGACGGAGTTTCTTTAGGTAAAGCAACGCAAAAGGGTGTTCATATTAACTTAAACAGGTTAAACAAATATCTTTGCGGAAAAGAAGGTGTTGAAAAATTGGCACAACAAGAAAAAGCAAAGAATTTGACAATGGCAAATGCAAGAGCAGGCGGACGCTAATTTTGAAAATTGATAATAAAAAAACCCTCAAATTTGAGGGTTTTTTATTGCTTATTCAGCAGATGGCCATTCTTGAGATTTTTCAGCGTTGAATTTGATCCATTTTTCATCTGCTTCATCTTCTGATGTGATTGCTTCTTGTGGGCATTCAGAAAGACAAGCACCACAGTCAATGCATGTTTCCGGATTGATTACAAGCATTGTGTCGCCTTCGTGGAAAGCGCCAACAGGGCATACGCCAACACAAGATTTACATTTCATACAAGCATCATTTACTACAGAAGTCATTGTTTTATCTCCTATCTATGATTAAAAATCGTTCTTAATTTATCCATATGTAAAATAAAATCAAGTTAAATGTTGCGATTTTAAAAATAAATTCCCATATTAACCATAATTGCTAATTAACAGGAGGAAAAAATGTCGGAAAAAATAATGTTTCAAGCAGAAGTGGGCAAAATGTTGGATATTGTTATCAACTCACTTTATACAGAAAAACAAATTTTTTTAAGAGAGTTGGTTTCTAATGCTTCTGATGCTTGTGATAAATTAAAGTATATGGCATTGATTAATCCTGATATTATATCTACCGGAGATTTTAAAATTTCTTTGACTGCTGATGAAAAAAATAAAACATTAGTGGTTTCAGATAATGGAATCGGTATGAATAAAGAGGATCTTATTACTCACTTGGGTACAATTGCAAAATCCGGCACGGCAGAGTTTGTAAAAAATGTGTCTGATAACGGGTCGGTGTTTGATTTGATAGGTCAGTTTGGTGTTGGTTTTTATTCTGCATTTATGGTGGCAGAAAAAGTTGAAGTCCTAACAAAAAAAGCCGGAGAAGATAAGGCTTGGCTATGGACTTCTAACGGAAAAGACGGATTTGAAATTAGTGAGGCTCAAAAAGAAACAAACGGCACAGACGTTAAGCTGTTTTTGAAAAAAGAAGATAAAGATTTTGCCGATACGGTATATTTAAGACACATTATCAGAACATATTCTGATCATGTGGGCTATCCGATTGTTTTGTGTTTGGGAGACAAAGGCGAAGAAACAATTAATAAAGGAAGCGCTTTGTGGGCAAGGCCAAAGGCAGAAATTAGCACAGAGCAATATAATGAATTTTATCATCATATTGCAAAGTCTTTTGATACTCCTTGGCTTACACTACACTTTAAGGTGGAGGGAAATTTGGAATATACAGGGTTGCTTTATGTTCCTTCGGTAGCGCCATATGATTTGTTTCAGCCAGATAAAAAACAAAGTCTTAAGTTGTATGTAAACAAGGTGTTTATTTCTGACAAAGTTGAAGACCTTTTGCCTACATATATGCGTTTTGTTAGAGGAATTATAGATAGTTCTGATTTGCCTTTGAATATATCCAGAGAAATGCTGCAAAAAAGTCCGTTGCTGGAAAAAATCAGAACCAGTGTGGTGACCAGAATCTTAAAGGAGCTGAAAAAGAAAGCGTCTGACTATGATAATTATTTAATTTTTTGGAAGAATTTTGGTGCTGCTTTTAAAGAAGGAATCTATGAAGATGTTAAAAACAGAGAAGAGGTTGCTTCTTTGTCTTGGTTTCATTCTACCAAAAGTTTGGATAAGTTTACAACTTTGGATGAATATCTGCAAAGAGCCGGAAAAGATAAAACAATTTATTATATTACCGGTGATGATGTAAATGTTTTGGCAAATAATCCTCAATTAGAATCGTTCAAACAACAAGATGTTGAAGTGTTGCTTTTAACAGATCCGATTGATGAGTTTTGGACACAGGTGCTGTTAAAATATAAAGATGCTGAAATCAAACATATTTCTCAGGCAAAAATAGATTTGCAAAAAAGAAAAAATCAGCCCAAAGCAGATGAAAAACACTTAAAACAATTAACAGAATTTATGTCCGAGGTATTAAAAGGTGAGGTGGCAAAAATTGAGCCAACCGAAAAACTTACAACTTCTCCGGTCAGTCTGACGGTTGAAAATGGGATGATGAGCATCCATTTGGAAAGATTGATGAGAGGACATCAGCAAAAAACAGCTTTTGCCAGCACCAGAATTTTGGAGCTTAATCCGTATCATCCGCTGATTATAAAATTGGCAGAGATGGTAGAAGATGAAAACAACAAAAAGCAGGTTGAGGATGTGGTAAAAATTTTGCTTGATCAGGCAAAAATTGCTGAGGGTGAACCTGTTGGTGATCCGTCATTTTTTGCAAGCAAATTGTCAGAATACATTTTGTGTAAACTGCAATAAAAAATTGCATTTTAATGTATTTGTGTTAACTTATCCGCATGTTTAATTATGTGTTGGAAAAATATATGCTATATGCTTTTATTGGATTGCTGTTTGGTTTGTTTGTTCCGTATATGGCAAGAAGGATTGCAAAAATTATGCCCACAACGTTGGCATATGCAATGGTTTATTTGTGTAAACCAATAAAGAATCCTAAAATAAAAAATAATACAAAATATTTTTATTTGCGAAAAAAATTTAGAAACAGAGCTTTTGTTTGGGCGTTGCTTTGCGCCTCATTATCTTATGCAATGGTATATAAATTTGGGGACTCTTTTGTCGGGCTAAAGATTTTTTTCTTGTGGTCTTTGTTGCTTTTGGCAGAAATAGATTACAGAACACAGCTGCTACCAGACATTATTACGGTGCCATTGCTTATTATGGGCTTTGTATTTGCCGTGATGTATGGTCAGTGGATAAACGTTGGTGAAAGTGCCGTTGGCGCAATGGTTGGATATTTTTTGCCTGTGTTGGCAAGTTTGTTTGTGGTATGGAAAAATCCATCTGCTTTCGGAGGTGGAGATGTTAAACTTTTTGCCGCAGTTGGCGCTTGGTTGGGATATATAAATCTGGTTTATGTTATGGTTGGAGCGGCCGTAATTGCTTCAATTTATGCTCTGATTGCAAAAAAAAGATCTTTGGCTTTCGGTCCGGCAATTGTATTAATGACAATCGTTGTAACTTTTTTTAATCTCTAATGAAAAGTGGAGATAATGGAGAAAAACATGGTAAAAAATAAAAAACAAAATTTAATAAAAACAGATGACAGAAAATTAAAAAAATTAGTGAAGGGCAAAAATTTTGATTTGACAATTATGGCCTGCATTTTGATGAATGCAATTGTGTTGGGCATGACAACATCACCGGTCTTGTCTTTACAGTTACAACCTTTGCTGTTTGTTTTGGATAGGTTTTTTATGGCTCTGTTTGTGCTGGAAATGTTGTTGAAAATTTATGTGTTTAGAACAGAATTTTTTAAATCGGGATGGAATGTTTTTGATTTTGTGATTGTTGCAATTTCTTCTTTTCCAACAACAAACGCATTTATTGTTTTAAGAACATTTAGGCTATTCAGACTGTTAAAGTATATTGATAAATTTTCTGGACTTAAGGGGGTTATAAATACATTTTTGCATATAATACCTGCATTTTTATCTATGATGGCAGTATCAGCAGTGTTTTTCTATGTATATGCAATTATCGGTTTTTATTTGTTTGGGGCATATTTTGTTGATTTTGCTTCTTTAGGGGATGCAATGTTAACTTTGTTGAGGGTATATACATTTGAAGGGTGGTCTTCAGATGTTGTAAGATCAATAATGATAATGTTCTCTTACGGATGGCTTTATTTTGTATCTTTTATGATGTTTTCTTTCTTAATACTGGTGAGTTTTGTGGTTTCAGCAGTGGGGCAGAAAAACAAATAAAAAGCAAGCTTGCTTTTTAAAAAACAGATACCTATATAATCTTTAGTAAAAAATTTGGGAGTATAAAATTATGAAAATCAGACCACTATATGATAGAGTTTTGGTTAAAAGACTAGAAGAAAACACAAAAACAGCCGGAGGAATTATAATTCCGGATACGGCAAAAGAAAAACCCAGTGAGGGCATTGTACAAGCTGTGGGAACAGGAGTACTTACAACAGACGGAAAAATTGTGCCGTTGACAGTAAAAGAAGGCGATAAAGTGTTGTTTGGAAAATGGTCGGGCACAGAAGTAAAATTTGAGGGAGAAACTGTTCTTTTGCTCAAAGAGTCTGATATTTTGGGAATAATAGAATAAATAATAGGGGATAAAATATGAGTGCAAAAGATATTAAATTTTCAAACGAAGCTCGTGCAAAAATGCTTGCAGGAGTTGAAGTTTTGGCAAAAACAGTAAAGGTTACTTTGGGACCAAAAGGTCGTAATGTTGTTTTAGATAAATCTTTTGGTGCACCAAAAATTACAAAAGATGGTGTTAGCGTGGCAAAAGAAATTGAACTTGATGACAAGTTTGAAAATATGGGAGCACAGCTTATTAAAGAAGTGGCTCAAAAAACCAATGAAAAAGCCGGCGATGGAACAACAACCGCAACAGTATTGGCAGAAGCAATAATTAAAGAGGGTTGTAAAGCCGTGGCTGCCGGAATGAACCCAATGGACGTTAAAAGAGGAATTGATTTGGCTGTAAACACAGTTGTAGAAGACGTGAAAAAAAGATCTACGGAAATTAAAACTTCTCAAGAAATTGCTCAAGTAGGAACCATTTCTGCAAACGGAGAAACAGAAATTGGTAAATATATTGCAGATGCAATGGAAAAAGTTGGCAATGAAGGTGTGATTACCGTTGAAGACGCTAAGGGTTTGGAAACAGAGCTTGATGTTGTGGAAGGTATGCAATTTGACAGAGGCTATTTGTCTCCATACTTTATTACAAATGCAGAAAAAATGGTGGCAGAATTTGATGCTCCGTATTTGTTGTTGTGTGACCAAAAAATCAGCAATTTGCAACCCATGATTCCAATCCTTGAGGCGGTAATGCAATCTGGAAGAGCTCTTTTGATTGTAGCAGAAGATATTGAAGGGGAGGCTTTGGCAACTTTGGTGGTTAACCGTTTGCGTGGCGGTTTGAAAGTTTGTGCTGTTAAAGCTCCTGGCTTTGGCGACAGAAGGAAAGCAATGTTGCAAGATATTGCTATTTTAACAGGTGCTCAAGTAGTATCAGAAGAACTTGGTATGAAAATGGAAAATGTAACTTTGGATATGTTGGGAACCGCAAAACGTGTTGAGGTATCCAAAGATGATACAACCATTATAGATGGTGCCGGCGAAAAAGAAAAAATTGAAGCTAGATGCGCAGAAATTAAAACTCAATTGGCAAACACGACATCTGAATATGACAGAGAAAAATACCAAGAACGTTTGGCAAAATTGTCTGGCGGGGTGGCTGTAATTAAAGTTGGCGGAGCTTCTGAAGTGGAAGTAAAAGAACGCAAAGACAGAATAGATGATGCTTTGCACGCAACCAGAGCTGCCGTAAAAGAGGGTGTTGTTGCCGGTGGTGGTGTAGCTCTTTTATATGCAGTAAAGGCTTTGGAAAATGTAAAAGTAGACAATCAAGACCAAAAAGTTGGTGTTGATATTGTGAAAAAAGCAATTCAAGCTCCTTTAAGACAAATTGTGGAAAATGCCGGTTTGGATGGCGCAGTTGTTGCCGGAAAAATTTTGGAAAGCACAGATACAAATTTTGGTTTTGATGCTCAAAAAGGTGAATATACCGACATGATAAAAGCCGGAATTATTGATCCGACAAAAGTTGTAAGAACTGCATTGCAAGATGCGGCTTCTGTTGGTGGATTGTTGATTACAACCGAAGCAATGGTAACAGAAATGCCCAAAAAAGAGTGCTCTTGCGGATGTGGTGGCGGACAACCACAAATGCCCGGCGGTATGTATTAAAATTAATACATGTTTTGAAAAAAGCCCCGTCTTTTGGCGGGGTTTTTTGTGCCTACTTTAATTTGAGTTTTTTATGATTATCTATTTGTTGAAAATAATTTTATGGGAGGCAACAATGGATAGCTATGAAAAACTTGAAAAAATTGCAATGTTGAAAGACAAAAAAATTATAAATAATGAGGAGTTTGAAAATCATAAAAATGCGATTTTGGCAGCAACGCTGATTGAAGCACAGTCTTGTTCCGAACATAGAAAAAACGGGGTCATCTTTGTTTTATTGGCGTGGTTTTTCGGGTTGCTCGGTTTTCATAATTTTTATGCCGGTTATAATGGAAAAGGTGTGGGACAGTTGGTTTTAACCCTTTTTTCCTGGTCGTTGTTTTTTGTTCCTCTAATCGCTTCTGCAATTTGGGCGTTTGTGGAAATGTTGGTAATTAATAAAGATGCAAAAGGGTGTGAATTTGGCGGAGATAAACGAACAATAACTATTTTAAGAATTATATCTGTGGTATTTGTTGCAACTATGTTTATTTCTATTTTCGGATATGTTTCTTATATGTATGTGCCAATGCCAATTGCAATAATTCAAACTCCGGCAGCATAACATATAAAAAATATAAAATTTTTGAAAAAAATGCTTGCATTATTTTGTAGATATGTTACTTATATGCCAGTTCTGCAAAATATGCGGGCGTAGCTCAGGGGTAGAGCGCAACCTTGCCAAGGTTGATGTCGTGGGTTCGAATCCCATCACCCGCTCCAATTTTAACTCTCCTTTTTGGGAGAGTTTTTTTATCTAATTGTCTCGCTATCGTTTGTTTTCGAACCACTTTCTCCAGGGTTCTCACCCGGCAATCCTCGTATTTACAAAAAAAGCACCACAAGGGTGCTGTTGTTTGTAAATGGCGGATAGACAGGGATTCGAACCCTGGATAC
>JAZNSB010000004.1:0-5368 GCA_045590955.1 Alphaproteobacteria bacterium
TGTACAGATTAAAGATGGAACAAATCTTGAAAAGCAGTTAGAATATGTTGAAGAAATCCAAAAAAGAATGGGGCAGGCAAATAGAGCATTGGAAAAAGAAGAAATGCTTATTAAAGAACTTACAAATTATGTAGATAAAAAATCGCAAGAAATTGTAAGAGCATATGAGGCAAAAAAAGCTCAAGAAGAAAGACAAAAACAAATTGAAGAAAATACCGGTTCATTGAGTGTGACAGGCACAGGTAAAAGCATGGTTGTAAGAGCCGGCATTGCTTTGGAAGAAGCTAATCAACAAAAACAGCAAGAGCAACCAGAAGAAAAACAGCAAGAGCAAGAACAGCCTAAAGTTCAAGAAATTGAAAAACCGCAAATTATTGTGGGAACAAAATCACAAAAAATTGTTTCAAACAATGCAAAAGAAATATCGGCAGAAAGCCAATCGGAATTTATTTTCAAGCCCGCCTCGGGAGAAATTAAGGCAAGTGGTCAAATAATAAGAAAATAGTCTTGAGGAACAAAATTTTTGTGATATATTGAAAACAGTAACAATTTTTGAGGAGAACGGATGTGAGAAAAAAACCAGAGGTGTGTGTGTTGCCGGTTGCCGGACTTTCAACCAGAAATCTTCCTGCTACAAAAGCAATTCATAAAGGATTTTTAACACTGCATTCAAAACCGATTATACAATATGCAGTTGATGCCTGTGCGCAAATTGGTATTAAAGAAATTGTTTTTATATATTCAGACCAATCTTGCAAACATTTGTTTGAAACTCATTTTTCGCCATATCCTTGGCTTGAAAAACACTTAAAAGAAAAGAAGAAAAAAGAGTTGTTGGACATTGTAAAATCCATAATTCCGAAAGGAATGAAGTTTTCTTTTGCCGAGCAACCGGAACCAAGAGGTAACGGACACGCCGTTTTGATGGCAAAAGACATTATCGGAGATAGAGATTTTGTGGTAATGTGGGTAGACGATGTATATGTTAATTTCCACGGCGATGGTGTTTTGCAGCAGCTTCTCAAAGTTTATGATGAATATGGCGGAATGGTGGAAAACATTATGGAATTTCCAAAAGAAGAACTTACTCGCTATGGTGTTTTGATAAATGCGGTTAGAGATGGCAGAGTTGTTCATGCTCAAGGAAAGATTGAAAAGCCTGCATTAGACAAGGTCCCGTCAAATTATGCTTCTATGGGGCCGTATATATTGCCTAATATGATATTAGATATTTTGCCAGAGGTTAAAAAAGGCACAAACGGAGAAATTAACTTGGCAGACGCAATGAATTTGGCTGCTCAAAGAGGGGTTAAGCTTACAGGTGTGCTTTGCGACGGAATGCGTTTTGACTGTGGAGACAACAAACAGTTAGAAAAAGCAAACTTAAAGCTTTCTTTAATGGAAGATCCGGAGCTTAGGGCATATTGTAAAGAGCTTTTAGATACAATGTATGTATAAGCAAAAGCAGATTAAAAAACACCGTCAGATTTGGCGGTGTTTTTTGATATATAAAAGCAGATTAGCGCATATTTTTAAGTTTATTTAAGTCGCCGATATACATATCCATGTCTTTTGCGGCTCTTACATAATCTCCATTAACATCCAGCGGAGTTGTTCCGGCTTTTATAACTTCGTCCAGTTCGTGGACTTTTACTTCTCCGTCTTCCCAAACAACAAGTTTATTTGTTTGGTCTGTGCTGAGCAAATACACGGCTTTTGTGCCAAATAATGTTCCAATCATACGGTCAAATGCATTTGGAATGCCGGCACGTTGCAAATGGCCCAACACGGTTACTCTGGTGACAAATCCTTTGTATTTTTTTGCAATTTCTTCGGATAGATATTGACCGATATGAATATGTTTATTTTTGTTGGCCAGATTTGCAGTAATTTTTTTGATTCCCTGATTTTCTTTTTTCACGCCCTCGGCGGCCACAATCACGGCATAATTTCTGCCGGAAAGTTTAATTTTTTTAAGTTTTTTTACAATTCCGTCAATAGAGTAGGGAATTTCAGGCACCAAGCAAACGTCTGCTCCACCGGCAATTGCAGAGTGTAAAGCCAAATGACCGGCGTCTCTGCCCATAACTTCCAAAATTAATGCTCTGGAGTGAGAGCGTGCGGTTGAAGCAAGCGAATCTATGGCGTCGGTACAAACCTGACAGGCGGTAGAAAAACCGATGGAAAACTCTGTTAAAGGTGTGTCATTGTCAATTGTTTTTGGAATTCCGACAATTTTTACGCCGGTTGCTTTGCAATAATTTCCCACAATTTGCATTGAGCCGTCGCCACCAACCACAATAATGGCGTCAAGCCCCAAAGATTTTACACCGGCGGCAAATTTGGTTGCCAATTTTTTCATGTCTTTAGGGTTAATTCCTTTTGAAGAAGATCCCAGATAAGAGCCGGACATTTTTGGCCAAGGGGTTGTTGCAAAATTGTTTACGGTTAAAATTTCATATTCTACGGGAGATTTTATTAAGCCTTCTGTTCCGTTTTTTATGCCGTAAACCTCCCAACCCAGCTTTGAGGCCGAAACCACCACGGCTCTGATTGCGGCGTTTAGTCCCGCACAGTCTCCGCCGGAAGTTAATATGCCGATTTTTTTAGTAGAATTTGCCAAAACAACCTCCTTAAAAAATGTTTGCAAATGTGCTTAAAATGTATTATAATATACATCCATGGAAGCAAGTATGTCTTATAAAGGTAAAAAAAAAGATAAGATAGGGAAAAAACATGATAAAAAATAACAACATATTAAATCTTCAAAAAACCTTGTGCGAGTTAAAGCTTGAAGAAAGAAGGCTTAATACAGATATGGCACGTTTGGTTGTGGCAAAAAAGATGATAGATTTTGCTAAGGCCAAACAGGTTACATTGGCAAGAAGAGGGGTTAAGAGCAAAATAGAAAGAATAGAAAATTTGATTAACCCAAATACCATTGCATAAAAAGTTTTGTTTTATTTTATTTTTTTAACCCCCTTTAGAAAACTCTAAAGGGGGTTTAAGGTTATCATAGACCATCATACAATCTTAAGAATTCATCTCTTACTGTTATAGAACATATCGTGTTGCTAGAACAGTGTGCAGTACCATCTGCCTGTATAACTCTATCCAAATCTATATCCTGATATTGATTCGAACACCACCAACAATCCAAAAATGTATTGCCGGAGGAGCTATGGGCAAGTCTACAAGCATCTCTATCTGTGATATCTTCGCAAGACATAACATCATTATAGTTATAACCCCCGCTTGCTGAGCCGGAAGAATCTTTTATACAACTTTTATCAGTTTTGCTGTATTTGTAGCCTCCATTACATGTAACTTTACATGTTGTTGAAACAGAACCATTAGAGATGCTGTTTGTATAAATACTGATACCTTGAGCCCTGTAATTCAGACACAGTTCTCCACCTTTGCTACATGTTCCTTCGTTACATGGTATGCATTCGGTATGATTTTCGTTTGACTCTTCTCCTGCGCCACAAGCAAAGCATCTGCTAGAACCTTCATTAGTAGCTACATATCCATGATCACATTCTGTGCAAGATGTTTGACCGGTTTTACCATCTGTTGACCATCCTTTATTACATTTTTTGCATTCTGTTTGACCTGTGTAAGGTTGGTAAGTACCCACGCCACATGCTGTTGGAGTAGACATTCCTTCATCTGGGCAATAATGACCCTTTGAACATGCATTTTTTTTACCGCCTGTGCAATAAGAACCTTTTGGACACTTTGTGCAATAATTATCAGTGTTATAATAACCGTTAGAGCATGTAGTTTCTTCAGATGTTGATGATCTACCGGTTGCAGGATTATAACCTTTTGATATTGATTTATTTTTTATACATGCAATTGAGAATGGAGCACTCATACTCAATACATAATCTTCCGTAGAGCATCTTGGGTAATAGCTGTAGGTACAAAGCACTTTTCTAGGTTCATGACGCCAGGTTAAGTTATAGTTGCCTGAAGAAGAATGACAATACCATGTATAATACGAACCTTCTTTGTTTAAATCTCCTTTTTTAACCCTTTTTGAGGATGCATTGGAAGACCAATAACCACAAGGTGTTGAGGTGTCATATTTTAAATCGCTAGGTGTTGTTTGGCCGATACCTGGAATAAATTTAGGTAATGTATATTCAAACGTAGTTTGTAAATCTGTACACTTTCCATCAAGATTAAAGTCTGTTCCAGTACGTCCATTTATCAGCTGTGTTTGTTCATATCCATTTCTTTGTGTTTTAGTATCAGTTGCAGTTATTGCTTCTATCATTGTTGCGCCATCACCGGTAAAAGATTGTCCGTAAAGATCACCATTATCTGCAATCTTCATCTTTCCACTATAGGCATAGTCAGTTCCATTATGTTCTGCGGCTAAATAGTTTGTTGTATCATGAATCTTTCCTATTATCACAGCATTGCTACTATAATTATACCATGTACCATCCAGGCTAAACAGCAGTATTGAATTAGATCCTTTTGGGCCGCATTGACCGTTCGCATACAAGAAGTGGCCTATTGCACATTTTGTTGCGCTTGCTGGTGCGCTTTCGCTGTTTGGTAAATAATAACCTGTAAATGGTTGACAATACTTCCAACTAGGCGCTTTGTCTATAACAGTTGCAGAATTTGTTGGACAGCTTATTCTACCTGCAATGTTTCCGCTTGTCGGCTTCACAGAAATACCTCCCGGACAATAATGACCGCCATCTGTAATGGTTAGGGTGGAATCACCAATTTTTGCTTTTGAACAAAAAGACAAGCTATATGTGTCATTAGAAGAAGTTGCATACCAACCTTGAGGTGTTTTGCAGTCTTTAAGTTCATCCACTGCATTTTCCATGTCTTCAGTGGTTGTTGAATCTGTCCAAGGGTATGAATATGCATATTCATTTGCACCAGAATCAGTGCCAGATGGACATTTTCGCTCATTTCTGTTTGTATTACCTGTTCCTTCGGGGCAATAGTAGAAAGGTTTTTGAGAAACAGTGTTTCTTGGGTTGGTGCTTAGTGGTAATTGGCCAAAAAATGCTTGTTTCATAACGTTTGTATAATTTGTGTTAGGTACTTCTTCAGCATTACAAGGGATTGGTTTTTCAGTGCCTTCGTTTTTGCACCAGTAACCTGCGGGGCAAATAGTTGGGGCAGAGTTACCACCATTCTTAATATTAGCTTTAGCTTCATCTCTTATGTTCTGATCAGTTGGATTAGGACAATAGTGAGCATCCGGGCAAGGGGTTGGGGTTTTGTTACCACCATTTTCAATATTCTCTTTAGCTTCATCACTTATGTTCTGACCAGTTGGATCAGGGCAATATGTACCTGCACCACAAGGTTTACACTTTCTTCCGTCGTC
>JAZNSB010000005.1:0-2524 GCA_045590955.1 Alphaproteobacteria bacterium
TGAAAAAATGTTAATTTTGCGGCTTGACAGCTGAATCTTTGCATGATATCCCAGGCGGCAATTTAAAGCCACCCGCAATTTCATGGAGATTCAAATGGTTAGCAACGATAATGATTTAATGAAAGCACTTTACAGTGAAGACTTTGCAACTATCAAAACTTTGCTTAAAAATGGTGCTGATGTAAACAAACCTTATAATTCTAACGGTTACACTCCTTTTATGTTCGCTTGTCGTGAGTTCTATGAGCCCGAGGTCATTGAGCTTTTCTTGGCTCACGGTGGCGATGTTCATTCTCGTAACATTTCCGGCGATACTCCGTTTATGATTGCCGCCAAGAAACGAAGCAATCCTGCTACTTTGAACCTTTTGCTCCAAGCCGGAAGTGATATCAATGCCCAAGATAATGCCGGCAATACTGCTTTTATAAAAGTTGTGAACCATCCACAAGCAATGATGCGTTTGGGTTTGATTGAGTTTTTTATCAATAATGATGCCGACCCCGATATCAAAAATAACCAAGGTAAAAATGTTTGGGACTATGCCAATGACAAAGAAGGCTTGGTAGATTTGATGTTCAACTTATATTTGGAGGAAAGTTGCAATGAATAATGTTTCGGAAATCGCCAAGCTAAATGATGCTTTCAGAGCCAATCCATCTTTGGGAACGCTTATACTAACCGAAGGTATCAGAAGCAATAGTAGTGAAGATATTGCAACCATTATCAACAAAGTCCGTAATTTTAATGGCTTTGATGAAAATAATAACCCATATGGCGAGAGAGATTTTGGAGCTTTTGATTTTAAGGGCAAAAAGATTTTCTGGAAGATTGATTATTATGACAACAATTTCCTTTTCCTTTCGCCTAATGCTTGCAAGCCAAGACTTACCAACCGAATTATGACCATAATGTATGCTGATGAATATTAAGGAGGAGCTATGCAATATGATGTGATTTGTTCAACCAGTATAGATGAGTTGATAAAATGGGTAAATGAGCAGATAAAGAAAGGATGGGAACTTCAAGGTGGAATTGCTACCATGACACAACAAATTGACTACACCGTATTTTATCAAGCAATGGTGAAAAAATAACCAAATCCTTACAAATGGTAATAAATACCATGAGAAAGGATTGAAGATGAGTTGGAAAAACAAATTTAAGGAAGAGTTAGTCAAAATGATAAAACGCAAAACCCCACAGCCACAAGATTTAGAAGCAAATAAGGGTTTAGATTATCTGAATAAGGCTTATGAGCTTTTGCAAGAGCTTGGAATTGTTGAGAGCAAACAACAGTTTTCTGAACAATTTCTAGGCAAGAGTAAGTTTTATTATGGAGTTTTAGATTGTGAGAAACGTAAAGTCGGATGTCATTTATTGCATGACCTTACTTTGAACTTAAAACAAATAAAGGAATGTTTTGATGATAAAAGGTTGAGCGAGATAATCAAGGAAGGACAGCAAATCCTTCGCCAAAGAGTTGAGAAGTATTACAATTTGTAAAGAGAGGTAATTATGACAAATGATGTTTTTGTAGATGATAAGAAAATTAAGGATATTTTGAATTTCATCAAGTCCATGAAGCATGCCGAACAAATTCGTATGATGTTCCTTTGCAGTCTAAATGGTATGCGTTCAATTAATTTCGCTTATCTGCAAATCAAGGATATTTTTACCGATGACTTGAAAACCAAAGATGTCATTTGTCTTGATTACGATAAAAACAAGGGTAAAAACAAATGCGAATATTATATGAATAGCCAGTTAAAGAAGGAGTTTTGCGAATATTTGAAACACCTGCAAGCTAAATGGGGCGATAGATTAAGCCCTGAAACATATCTTTTTACCAGTCAGAAACTCAATAAGCCTTATAACAGAGTTTCAATAAGTAGGCTTTTTAGCTCAATTTACCGCAAATTCAATATTAAGGGTGCAAGCCATTTGGGCAGACACTTGTTTGTATCAAAGCTGGTAAATTCAGGAGTTAATATCTGCTTGGTGCAAAAATTAGCCAATCACAGAAACATCTCAACCACTCAACATTATTTCAACTACAACCAACAAATGCTAGCCAATGCCGTGGAGAATGTGAGGGTTTAATGAGAATACTAGATAAACAATGGTTTTTGAGCCATTGTGAGTGGATTTATAATAATCGGCACAAGTTACAAAATAAGACTTGTGCCGAATTTGTCATTTCAGGTTTGATAATTAATGCCTTTGCTTGTTCTTATTGTAATTACAAAATTGATAAAATCACACTCGGCAATTTGATTAACCTTTGGAACAAGGGCTTTACTTATAATGATTTGCCTTTGATTCATTATCATCAATCCTATGGCGATAATTCAATATCAATTTTTTACATTATGAGCAAAAAAATAATCAATCACCGATTTGAAGATAATGATGCAGAAAAATATACCCCGACCGATGAAGTGAAACGGATTTTGAGGAATTTGAGATAATAATAAAAATTATCCTTTTCTACTTGATTTTATTTCTTAAAGTCGGAGGCCAAGCG
>JAZNSB010000006.1:0-3020 GCA_045590955.1 Alphaproteobacteria bacterium
AGATTCTGATGGCGTTCCAAGAGTTATGACTATTGTAGAGATTTGTAAAGAATTTTTACACCATAGAGAACAGGTTCTGCAACGTAGAATCAAATACAGATTAGATAAAATAAATGCAAGATTAGAAATTTTATCAGGTTATTTGGTTGCATATCTTAACTTAGATGAGGTTATCAGAATCATTCGTTATGAAGAAGATCCTAAATCAGAGTTAATAACAAAATTTGGCTTAACAGACACACAAGCAGAAGCCATTTTGAATATGAAATTAAGATCTTTGCGCAAACTGGAAGAAACTCAAATAAAAGCAGAATATGATGAATGGATTACCCAAAAAGAACAACTTCAGATTTTGCTTACGGATGAAGCCAAACGTTGGGAAGCAATTGCCCAAGAAATTAAAGATGTAAAAGAAAAATTTGGCAAAAAAACAGCTCTTGGAAAACGAAGAACAGATTTTGCAGAAGTAACCCAAGAAGTGTTTGTTCCAATAGAAGCCTTGGTTGAAAAAGAGCCGATAACGGTTATTTTATCCAAAAAAGGTTGGATAAGATGCCATAAAGGTCATGTAGAAGTAAAAGAAGATATCAAATTCAAAGAAGATGATAGTTTACACATGTGGTTGTATGCTCAAACCACAGACAAATTGGTCATTTTTGACACTTCTGGCAAATTTTTTAACATAAATGCTTCTGAAATTCCATCAGGTAGAGGGTTTGGACAACCTATCAGACTTATGTGCGATTTGGGAAATAATGATGAAATTGTTTCAATGTTTGTATTTACCCCAAAAACAAGCTACCTTATTGCCAACAACCAAGGTAAAGGATTCTTGGTAGATGAAACGCATCTTATTGCACAAACCAAGATGGGACGCAAGATTATGAATGTTGACGGAGCAGAAAAAGCAGCATTTTGCATCAAAGTCCAAGGTGATATGGTTGCATTTGTAGGTGAAAACCGTAAAATGTTAATTGTAAAAATGGAAGAAATTCCAACTCTTGCCAGAGGCAAAGGTGTAACTTTGCAAAAATATAAAGACGGCGGTCTGTCTGATATTCAGATTTTTAATTCTCAAGAAGGATTTACATTCAAAAAAGCAGGCGGATATAAAACAGAAACAGATCTTACCACATGGTTTGGTCACCGAGCCCAAGGAGGCAAAATGTTGCCTGTTGGTTTCCCAAAAAGCGGAAAATTTAATGGCTGAGATTTTATTTGAATATGTTCAACTTGGTAATTCCATGAAGGTTACTGCCATTGACACAGCAACATCTACGGAAGTTTGTGTAATTACCCCGATAAATATATCACAACAACAAATGCAACAACTTGCATTACAAAAGCTTCAATATGTAATGTGTAAAGAAAATAATGGATAAAAAAAAGCACCTTAAAGGTGCTTTTTGTTTTATTGAACACTGTCTCCAACAGCATTGCCAAACGGTGTAAACATTCCGACTCCGCCAAAGTATTTTTCAAAGAATCCGATATCATGACCGGCAGTTGGGGTTTTATCTGTATCAAATTCTATTGTTTTTCCATCTTTTTTTGCCAATCTTGTGAGCCTTGATACTTTTTTATTGCTGTCAAAATATATGGTCAACACATCTCTGGATACTTCTTCCGGCTTGCAAAACGCCACTTGCTTAACATCTGAAGACATATATATCCAGGCGTTTTTATTAAAAGAGACCACATTTGAAGGTGTTCCTAATATGTTTTCTACTTTATCTTGTGTATCACCAATTTTTACCTGAGCAATTTTAGAATTTTCCGGCATATTTCCGGTATGAGTAACAAAATTTGCAGAAGAACAGGATGCAAGCGCTAATACAAGCAAAACTAAAGTGTATTTACATATTGACATAATTTAAACCCTTTAATAAATATAAACTAGAAAGTTTTATAACATAAGGAAAAAATTAATGCAAAACCTTTTTTGTTATCCAATAGTTATAGATGAGCTTGGCAAAGCAGAAAGAAATTATGAAATTACGGCGAATTTACAAGAGCTTGGATATATTGCAGATTTGCTAAAACTTCCCCAAGTAAAGAAGTTAAAATCGCAAATAAAAATAAAATATGATAAACCGGCTCATTTATTATATGTTAGTGGCAAAGCTGAGGCTGTTTTAACGTTTGAAAGCGTTATTTCTTTGGAAATGTTTGATAAAGAGTGTTTATGGGAATTTTCAGACACATATAACACACGTCCGGAAAAACAGCTGGCCAAAGAGCTTATGCTTGATTATAATGAAGAAATACCGGAGGCAATAACCAACGGTGTTTTAGATTTGGGAAATGTTTTAATAGAGCAGGTAGCACTCCAAATAGAAGATCATCCTCGTCAAAACGGAGAAGAATTTTCTTTTACCCCGGAATTTGACCCTCAGGAAGGCAAAAAAAATCCGTTTGAAGTGTTAAAAACACTTAAAAAAGATGACAAATAGAAAAATATGGGTTGATTTTAAAAAACAAATGGTTTAATAATTGCGTTTGAATAAGAATAAGTAATTTTAGAGAGAAATAAAATGGCTACACCAAAACATAAAACATCAAAATCTCGTAGAGATATGCGCCGTTCTCATGATGCATTAACACCTAATGCATATGTAGAATGCAAAAATTGCGGTGAGTTAATGAGACCACACAATGTGTGCACATCTTGCGGATACTATGACAAAAGAGAAGTTATTAAGCAAAACACATCAGAAGAATAAACTCGGAGCTTCAAAAAGTGTCTAACAACTTAGTAATATCAATAGATGCAATGGGGGGAGATAATGCCCCCCAAGTTGTAATTGACGGTTTGGCTTTGGCAAATAAAAAATATCCTGACGTTCGTTATTTGGTCTTTGGAGATGAAACAAGGGTTAATCCTCTTGTTGCCAAACACCCTCAGTTGCAAAAAAACTGTACTATAATACATGCACCTGAAGCGGTTCTTAATGAAGATAAGCCTTCTCAGGTCATTAGAAATCGCCAAACAAGCATGTTTATGGCCATAGATGCCGTAA
>JAZNSB010000007.1:0-34187 GCA_045590955.1 Alphaproteobacteria bacterium
ACCGCTTGGCCTCCGACTTATGCTTTTGCCTGTTTGTTTGGCTTTATTTAAAATTTTATCATCAACATCTGTGATATTTGACACATATGTTACTTTATCAGAACCGTAAATATGGCGCAAAAATCTGTTCCACACGTCAAAAATAACGGCAGCTTTGGCGTTACCCAAATGAGCTCTGTCATAAACAGTGGGACCGCAAACATACATGCGGACATTATTTTCATCAATCGGAACAAACTTTTCTTTTCTTCTGCTTAATGTGTTTGTAAGATATATTTCTGCCATTTTAGTTTCCTTTTAGTCTGTCATATGCTTTTTGATATCCGATGAGCGGCAATAAAATTTTTAATTCCGGACCAGTCGGTTTTCCGGTAAGCGCAATTCTTATCGGGTGAAATAAATCTTTGCCGGATTTACCTGAAGATTGTTTTAGTTTATCAATCCATATTTTATATGTTTCTTCGTTCCAAGGCTCAGGAGGTAAAACATCTGCACCCAAAGAACATAGCTCCTTATCTTCAAGCGCTGCATTAACATTTTCAAAACATATTTCTTTCCATACATCAAGCTCTGATACAGTGGAAATGTTTTGTCTTACAACATTCCAAAAATTTTCAGTTATGCCAAGCAACGGATTATATGGCATGGAGTGTATAAATTTGGTATTAAAATGTTTTAGCTCTTCAACATCAAATTTAGGTTGTGAACGTCCTATTTTTGTAAAATCTAATGAATTTGCCAAATCTTCTAATTTGTAAAACGGTTCAATGCCGTCTGATGTGCCAAGCTTTGCTAAATATGAGCAAATAGCAAGTGCTTCAACACCTTCTTGTCTTAGTTCATCCACACCAAGAGACCCCATTCTTTTTGACAATTTTCCTTCTTTACCGGTTAAAAGTGGCAAATGTGCAAATTGCGGAACCAAAGCCCCCAAAGCCTCAAACATTTGAATTTGCATTGCTGTATTGGTAACATGGTCTTCTCCGCGCAAAATGTGTGTAATTTGAAAATCGGCATCATCTATTACAGACGGCAAATGATATAAAAATGTACCATCTTCTCTGATTACCACAGGATCAGCCAATTTTGAAGCTTCATATTTGCACTCACCCCTAATCATATCTGTCCACGAAATTGTTCCTTCTTCAAGCTTAAAACGATAATGAGGTTTTCTGCCTTGAGCCAGATAATTTGCTTTTTGTTCTTCCGTTAATTTCAGTGCAGATCTGTCATATATCGGAGGCAAACCTTTTGCCATGAGTTTTTTACGCATAAACTCAAGCTCTTCCGGAGTTTCATAACACGGATAAATTCTGCCTTGAGCAATTAATTTTTGTGCCACTTCCTGATATCTGGCTTCTCTTTGGCTTTGATGAGCCATTTCATCCCATTCTAAACCGAGCCATTTTAAATCTCTTAAAATAGCATCTTCATACTCTTTTTTTGAGCGCTGAACATCTGTATCATCAATTCTGAGCATAAACTTGCCGTTTATTTTTTTTGCCCAAAGCCAGTTAAACAATGCGGTTCTTGTACCGCCTATGTGCATAAAGCCCGTTGGAGACGGGGCAAATCTTACTTTTACCTGTGTCATCTTTTTCTCTTTTACTTATATTTTGTTATTGTTTTACGGCATTATAGACGTTTAATAAAAACTTTCAACGGAATTTAACTGCATTTGCGCATTTTTTTCATTATATTCAACCATAGACTCTAAATCTTCCAAAAACCATTCTACCTGATCATCCAGATTATCCATCATTTCATAAAACTTTGAACGATAAGACAAAATTAATGACGCGTCAGCAAGCTTTAAATCTATAATCTGTAAACCTTTATTTCCGTTGTGTTTTAGCATGAAAGAAACTATGATGCTTTGATCTTTTTTTTCTTGAGAAGAATTTTTAATTGTAACATAAACATCTACATTTGCTCTGTCTTTGTTAATTTGAATATCTCCTACCTTAAATGAAATACTACCCGGAAAACTCAAGGGAAAGGTTTTGTATGTGCCAAGAGCATAACGGCGAAAAAGATCTGCATACACATCTTTTTGTTCCTGTGTCATAGCGCGCCAGTGCTTACCCATTACAAATTTTGAGATATATTCCAAATCAATGTATTCTTCAAACATTTTATCCAAGATTTCATGTTTACGAGAAATATCTTCTTCAGAAAAAGCCTCCAACAAAGAATTTCCTTTTTGTTCTGCCCATAACCTTACGTTTTCCGGCAAAATTGTGCTTGATGCATGTGCAGAAACACAAAATAAAAGCAAACAGGCTGTGATAAAATGCAAAAAAATCTTACTTTTCATATTTTTATTCCTATAATGTTTATATTAGTTTACACAAAAAAAGTTAATAAAATGATACTCATTAGATTTTTTACAATATTATGTGCACTGCTATTTGCTTTTAATGCACAAGCTCAAACAGATGCCGGATTGCGTTTTATCAGAGCAAGAGGCAAAATTTTGTGCGGAACAGATCTTGGAATTGAAGCCCTGGCTCATAAAGACGAACGTGGTGAATGGAGAGGTTTTGATGCAGATATTTGCAGAAGTTTTGCCATGGCAATTTTAGGCTCTGCGGACTCTTTTGATATGATTAACGTAGAAACCCAAAACGCAAGTAAGTATTTGGAAACAAATAAAATTGACGTAATGCTTGGCAATCATCCTTTTGCTGCTTCCGACGAATTTAAACTCCAGATTGTGCCGGTTAGCGAAATGTATTATACAAAGCAGATGTTTTTGGCAAAAAAGCAAGAAAATGCAACTTCTATGCTAGACTACGAAAATTCTACAATTTGCACGGTCAAATCTTCTGAAGATTTGCATTATTTGGAACAATATACCAATAAATATGATTTGAGCTTTAAAATTCTTAAATTCAATACATTTGCAAAAGCAAAAGAAGCTTTTTTGTTGGCAAGATGCAACCTGCTTACCGGAACAGAAGTGCAACTTAAAAGTATTTTGCCAAAGATTACCGTAAACAATGTTGTGCTGTTGCCTGAAGAGATTGCGCTTAAACCGGTGTTTGCATATGTAGCAAAATCTAACAACAATTTAAGAATTGCAATTAAGTGGATATTAAATGCTTTGATTGCAACGGAAGAATATGGATTAAATTCAAACAACATCTCTATTTATAAAAATCAGCCGGAAACAAACATTAGAAATCTGCTGGGACAAAACCCAGAACTTTGGGGAGTGTTTTCTCTTAGAAAAGACTGGTTGAGCGAAGCGATTATGGTTGTAGGAAGCTATAAAGAAATTTATGACAGAAATTTTGTAAACTCTGACAAAATTAAAATAGAAAGATACAAAAACAGATTAATTAAAGACGGCGGACTTATTCAACCCAAACCGTTTTTATAAGCGTGCATTTATAAAATTTAACGCGTATTGAAGACCTTGCGTACACAAACGGTGTTTGCCGTTGCGCAAAGTTTTTGTTATTACCTTACAACCCTTGCCTTGCAAATACTTTTTGGTCCAGTCCATAGCGCTATATCTTACCAAGTTATCTTGATTGCCGTGAATAAGCAAAAAATCTGGAGTTGAATTGGCTGATATAATATGTGACGGGGCAACCATCATGCCTGAAAAGCTGATACATCCGGCAAGTTTTTCTTTGCGTTGCAGTGCTGTATACATGGCCAGACTCGCTCCTTGCGAAAAGCCACAAATAAAGGCGTCTTTACTATGTAGGTTGTATTGTTTAAGCAACTTGTTTATATATCTATTTAGATACTTAAATCCATGAGAAGCTCCGCTTTTCATGGTATCGTAAATTTTTATGTACTCTTCCATGTTGATAACAGACCTTCTGGCATCATCCGTATCGTACTTGTGCATTGAATACCACTGGCGTTTAAACCCATGAATTTCACATGTAAATGGTGCTTGCGGAATATGTATGGCTGTATCTTTACTGTTTTCAATCAAAAAATTTATTTTATCAGCAATAGAATCGGCACAATCAATATATCCATGCAAAAAAACTATCAGCTTTTTTACATGTTTTGGTGTATATACAATTTCTTGTGTTATAGAACTCATATTTACCCCGCTAAACAAAATTATGGTGTATAATAAAAACAAATACTTAACATTTAATAAACGCACGCTCTTTTTATTTATTTTAATAATTTTTTTCCGGCAGAAGTCAACGAAGACATATATGAAGACTGTATCTGCCCGTTTAATCCGCTTGCCATAAGCGAATTCTCTGCATTGATATTTGCCCATGCATCTTTGGTGGTGCTTGATAAAAGATTGGACCCGGAACCACTAAAAGACATATTAGAAGCTCCAATTCTGGCTCTTTTGGCAGCAAGCTCTTTTTCTAATAAATTTATTTTATTTTTTTCATTAATCATTCTTTGTTGTTTGTTTCTTTTTGCTTTTTGTTTTTGTTCAAGCAAATTAGAACCAACTTCCAATGCAGCCAATGTTGCTGCTGTTGTTAATGTTCCCATATTATTCTCCTTATTTTACTTCTGCCATCAGGTTTACTGACAATAAATTAAAGCTATACGGCACAGATGATTTTATTTCCCATGCATTATCTTTTAAATTTCTGGTCCAACCAAGGCCTGTATATTCAATGTCTCCGGTATAAAATTTTACCGGCCCATCAAGCTTGTTTTCTTGTGAAATGTTGTTTAACGGAATATCTATAAAATGCTTGCCCATTTTTACAGAAAAAATTTGTGTATCCAATACTCTAAATGTTGCTTTTACAACTCTGTATGCCTTTGGAGAATATATGCCTCCTCCACCACCAGTTACAAAAGGTAATGGTTGAACAACATGATGATATGGCAAACCGATTTTTATTTCTTCTGCCGGATCCGGTAATAATAAATTACCATCAGTTATTTTAAATTGCCCTACATAAAATCCGTCGGCAACAACTTGAACACTTTTGTTGTTATATATATCCAAATTGTTCCAGTTTGTTTTTGCTTCTGAAGAGGAAAACACAGAAGAGCAATCGGTATAAAAATCTGATGACATTTTTTCCAAAAAATATTGCCCTTGCCTCTCTGTCAGGCAATATGTATTACCTCCTACAATAGCAACCGACAAAAATTTTCCGTTTGTGGTGGTAGAACTCCATGCTTTAACTTCTTCAGAACGATATGTAGTAAGATTGGCAATACTGCCGTCTGATAAAACAACATATATTAAATTATTTTGTGCATCAAAACACATATCTGTCGGATTTTGCAAAATGTTTTCAGACAACAACGTCAAATCACTGGCCGAATATGCTTGTTCTATATCTTCAAAAACAAACTCTCTGAGTTGTTTGCCTGTTTTGGTGATAAACAAAGTTGCACCATTGGCATTTGCCGGTGTTATGTTGTATGGTATATATGAACCAATTTTTGTTTGCATATTTAATTTGATGTTTGTGGGAGTTAAAGTTTCTGCAGAAACCATCCACTCTGCCCCGCTGGTAAATACAAGTAAATGTCTGGCTGAAACCAAATTTACAATGGCATTTACCTGATCTGACAAAACTGCAAACTCTATGGCTTCATCATCTAAACCGGAACCCATATCAAAATTAAACAAGTCCGAAGTCTTTGACATCCATAACCTATTGGGTAGCTGTTTTGAACCGCCAATTACCATTCTGTTTTGATGAAAAACAACAGATCTGGGATATCCTCTGACTGCAGAAAAAACTTCTTCTTGCCAATCTGTGGTAGAGTTTGAACCAGAAGCGCCTTTTTGTGTAACTGCTTTTACATGTTGGGCATCAACAAATTGATTAATTAAAAATTCTCCGCCATTAATTCTTAATCTGATGCCTACATATTGCTCTGAAAAAATGTCTTCAGATGCAGATATTGTGACATGATTAACATCTCCGTCTGTGGCCAAGTTCAAAGAAACTTTGTTTTGATAAAAATTAAAATACGGACAAAATTTTTGCTCTGTTGTGGTATAAAACGTCCACGGATTAATGCTCCAAGTGCCGTCTGCATTTCTGCTTATTTCTTGAGGAGGAACGTCCTCATGAACAAGCAAAAGTGTATCTGCAGATTGTGTCCAGTTTAATTGTTTTATTTGTTCATATGACCATGGAGTTTGTAACGCGCAAAGAAGAGTATCTTCTTTATAAATATGAGCCATATAATCTGTTAAAACAATCAGATATGTTTGCTTTGCATTAAATTCAAATGAAATTAATCTACCGGCCGAATTTAATGTGTCAACATACTGAAATCCTGCTCTTCTGCTTACGCCTCCGGTTGGTGCAATAAACAAGTTTTCTAATTTTTTTGCACCATTTGAATAAATTCCAAGATCACATCTGCCGTATAAATTGCTTGATAATTGCCCTGAAGTAAAATTTGTTTTTAAATTATAGACACTCATTGTCTTGCCTCCACCAAAGTAAAATCTTCAAAACTTTTTGGGGTGGATTGTTGAGCGTCTGTTAATCTGGCTTTGGCAATTTCATCTTTTGCTCTTTGGGATAAAAACTGAGTTTTTTGCACATTTTCGGTAAGAGGCAAACAAAATTGAGCAGCCAATTTAGCAATTAATGCCTCTGCAAAAAATGCCGGAAAACTCTCTTCTTTTGGGCGAGAAATATATGTTAAAACAACGTCTGCAGAATTTGTATGTAAAGTGTTGCCACAAATACGATATTCTATTCCATTTCCGCTGTTGCCCGTGCCGGCAGATATTATTCTTAAAAAATCCGTGGGAAGCAAATATGCATATTTAAAATCTGCAACCGGATCGGTATTTATTCTGCCCAAACGGATTTGAGAAATTGCAAAACTCCACGGATAAGATGATAACAAACCATCTCTTATAATAGGATAAATGTTGCCGGCAATTTCTGATTCGCTGGTATCTTCTTGAAAAGAAGATATTGAGTTGCTTCCGATTTGCAGTAATGCTGCTGAACATAAGTTTAATTGATTGTATATCATTTTTATCTCCTAAAAAAAGGAGGGCAAAACACCCTCCTTTTTGTGCTGTTTATTTTATTATGATACTTTTGAAACGCTTACAACACCGTCTGTGTTTGAAGAAATTGACAAAACTGCCGGTTCTAACACGCCATTAACAGATGCGTTTGTCAAAATCATGTCTCCGGCTTTTACAAATGGTGATGTATTGTTAAAATATCCGCCAGAAATTACTGTGTCTAGTCCGTCTGCGGTTGTGTATGTCCAAAGTGTAAAGCCGTTTGCATATGCCATTACACTCAAATTTTTACTATCTAATGCCATGATAAATTCCCTTCTTAAAAAAATTAATTAGCTGCATCTTTACATTTGATTCTTACAACGCCTTTGTCATCAATCAAACAAGCGCCTTGGCTCATCATATTGTTTACAAAGTGTGCGGCATGGTCACCGTGCCAAGAAATGTCTGTTTTAATGTCTTGACCGCAAGCATGACCAACTGCAGATTTGTGGAAAATAAAACAGTCTTTTTGACCTTCTGCAGAAGATGGTAAACCTGTGTGCATAATCCAGTTGATGCCAAGCCATTTTTTGCATTCTGTGCCTTTAAGAAATGGCAATGAATCTCCAGAATATTCTGAACTTGAAAATTCAGGCATATTAAGAAGTGCATTCCATTGATATGGACCAACAAGACCAAATCTTTCTCCGTCATCAGGAATGTTGTTGTCATTTAATGTTTTGAAAGCCTCCAAAATGGT
The DNA here is from genome assembly GCA_045590955.1 of Alphaproteobacteria bacterium. Taxonomy (GTDB): domain Bacteria; phylum Pseudomonadota; class Alphaproteobacteria; order RF32; family CAG-239; genus JAZNSB01. The sequence goes on from JAZNSB010000007.1 coordinate 7,710, forward strand.
CTCTTTGTTCAAGGCTTCATCATAAGAGCCAACATCATTTGTATCTGATGCCAAAGCTAAAGCGTTTATAATCAGTTCATCTGTTTTGCGGCCCAATGCATATGCACCAGACGCAGCAATTACTTTGCGTTCGTCGTGTCCGATTTTTAGTTCATCTAAGGCATCCACCCAATCACCGGCATAGTAATCTTGCAAAACGCATTCTACCGGTGTGTGGTCCAAACTCATTACCGGTACAAGACCATGTCTGGCTTTTGTTGACGCAACACCGGTACCAACCTTTTGGAAAGTTGTGGAACTGCCTTTTACTAAATTTTTGGAACGAACAGCCCCTTTTAATTTTGAGCCACCTTGCTGATATGCCAAGTGAACATCTGCTTCAAATTGTTTAATAAAAGAATCGCTAATATCAATAGCCATATTATATCTCCTTAAAAATTATTTGTTGTTTGGGTAAAGACGCTCAAATCCTTTGGTAATGCGGGCAATATATGAATTGTCCTGATCTCTCCAATATCTTGGATCTTGCATCATTTTTTTGAGTGTTTTTTCATCTAATACTTCTTGGGCCGAAGCCTGATGAGACAAAACAGGGTCTGAACTGCTCATCATGTTATAAAGCGCTAAAACTCCTTGTGCGTTAGAAGCCAGTGCATTGTAAATTTCTTGTTGCAAATTTTGTTTTGCCCAATTTGAAATTTGGTCTGCAATTAAGGCAAATTTTTCTTCTCCGCCAAATTTTTCTATTAGTTTTTCTCTTTGGCGTTCAAATTCAAATTCTGTACTTAAAGAATTTAGATAAGGCAAAACTCTTTCATTTGCCAAATCATAAACAAGTTGGGCTTGAGCATTGGTAAAACCAAGTTCATAAAATCTTTTATAAATTTCATCATCTCTTGCCAAAAGCGGACTTGGCATTTTGATGTCATACAAATCATAGCTGTTTGGAATATCTGATTTTGCTTGGTTTTCTTCTGCAGGAGCCGAACCTGACAAAAGATTAAATATATTTTTTTTCATTTTCTTCCTTTCACTTTTTTACATTACTTAAGTTGATTATTTGCGCCACCAATTGTCTTTGTCCTTCAAGGTATCGCAGTTCATCTGCCGTGCTGTGTGGGCCTAAAAATCTGTTAAGTGTAATTTTTTTTAAAAAAGAGAGAACAATTTTGCCCTCTCTTGATATAAAGCAATTTACAAATGCCTGTCTGACTTGTTCATCAGACATTTTGCTTATGTCAAATTCTTGTATCATTGCTCTGTTCTCCCCGAGAGCTGATTAAATTAACCGGAACATTAAGCGTTTTTGCCAACCATTGTGATGCTGCCTCAAAATCTATGTGACTTAAACCTTCCTGCCCCAATTTAGAAAGCTGTAAAATCCATTCAGAAACATTGTTAATGTCTTCTCTGGCCTGGACTAATGCTAATGGAGATTTGTATTGTAAATCTACCGTTTTGCCGTCTAAATCAAAGTTTAATATCTCTGCTCTGCGACGCAAAATTAATATGGCTCGTTTAATGAGAGGTGTTAAAAGTTCTGACTGCAATCTGCCAAAAGTGGCACCCAATATGCGAGCCATTTGTGCAGAACGCTCTAAAACTTCTGTTGCAGTCATTCCCGGAGAATTTATTTGCCCCAACCTGTCTGATAAAAGCGCATGTTTAATTCTGTTTTGCAAATTTTCCAAAACAAGTTGAGATACATCAAATTTTCCCGGTGCTTCTAAAGGTGTTAAACCTTTAGATCCAACTGCCTTTGGAATGATAGCGCCTGGAACCAACTTGATGTTTGACGGATTTAAAATACCGTCATCATCTGCCTGCCAAATACCGGTAACGGCGATGGAGGCATTTTTTAAAATAAGTTCTACAACTTTATTGGCCGTTTTTATATCCGGAAGAGCCTTCATTACCGGAGATCTGCCATATGTTTCTCCCGGTGCTTTCAGCCATCTGAAGTTTATAAACGGTGAAGTTTCAAAAACACCTTCTTTTAATATAAATGCTCCGGAAGAATTAAAATCTTCTTCAAGAGCAAAGGCGATATATCTATATCCTCCTCCTTCTATAACAGGTTCTACAAATTCAATAACTTGCAACTTATAATCTGTATCGTTATTAAATTTTGAGATAATGCTGTCCGGAATTTGCGCATTGATAAACCTGTTTTTTATCCCTGCAAAGTTTAACTTTGAACTTCTGAATGTTACATCTAATTTGCCTGTTGGTCCCTCTTCAAAAACAATTTCAGATAAAGGTACTGAATAAAAATTAAATGCAGAAGTTTGCCCTAAAGGGGCTTCTTCAAACATTAAGCAAGCAGTGCCGGCAGTAATTAAATCAAGATAGCACTGATGGACCTCTATGGCAAAATTTGAATGTTCAAAATTTTGTAAAATAATGTCAGAAGTTTTTTCTAAAAACGGAGCAAGCTCTGTTTGTTCTGTTTGGCTCAGGTGTTGACCTGCTTTTAAACCAAACCACTTTGCCCAAGGAGGAGTTAACTCTGCTAACAAAGAAGATGCAAGTTGTTCTACCGCATCGGGAGCTGTACCGTCAAATAAATGAAAATTGTTTTTTACACCACCTTCATATGAACAAAAAGATAAATTTTGTTTTTGCGGAAATGCATAATTATAACATTCTTGCCAATAACTTTCCCAGTTTTGTCTTTTTGACAGTGCTTGTTTATACCTGTCTATGATGTTTTGCAAATTGTCTTTCATTTGACTAATCTCCCAATTTGTTTTTTGCATTTTCTTCCAAAGCAGATCCCAGCAAACCTCTGTGAGATGTTTTAATGGTTCCCTCCAAGCCTCTGCGTTGACGTTCTATGATGTTAAGCCTTTCTTCTTTTACCTTTTGTTCTTCAATTGCAGAACTGTCATCTACTTTTTCTGATTTAAAAAGTCCTCCCATGTTTTTTCCTTTCTTAATGTCTTTTGTCTTGATTACTTTTAACAACCGAAACCCCAAGAACTCCTAAGGCAACACCCCATAATGATGTTGTCTCTGTAAGTGCTATAATGATTTGGGCTGCATGTGTTTTGTCGGTTATAACAATATAGCAAATTGTGGCGATGTTTAGAAACCAGGCAACTGCCACAGAGTAGCCAAAAAGAGGTCTCCAAAATCTGATAAATTTGTCTGAAGAGCTCATCTCTGCTCTAATGGTTTGATGAATGGAATTTAGAGTTTTTGCATCTAAATCTGCTTCAATGTGTTTTATTTTTTCAAGCTCAACCAGACTGTCTTTAGAAATTTCTTCTTTTTTGATTGCTTCATCAACTCTTAATAAAGATAAACTTGCCTGTTTGGTAACATCTGAGTTTATTTCTCCTAAAAAAGAACATATAAATTTGATAATTGCCTGTATGCCTATTTTACCAAAAATTTTTGAGATAAGCATGTATTACTCCTTTTCTATGTCATTATAAAAAACATGACCGCCAATGGTGGCACAAGGAATTTTGCCGATTGACCATTTAGGTCTGCTGTTTAAAGTGTGATAATGGGTAGCATTACAAGTTTTGTCTTCAACCAAACCGGCAATAGCTCTGGCGGCAATTCTTTTACAGATACAAAAAACAATATCATAATCTTCTACACTTGAAATAATCTGATAATTAATGTCATTTTTGTTCCAACATGAAAATTGCCAAGGTTTTTTGCAAATTTCTATAATAGAATCTCCCCACCAATATCCTCTGTGTCTGTTTGAAAAATATAGCCTGTTTAAAACAACAGAGGCGACAGCTTCCATTCCTGAAACGCTCTCGCCTCTGGCCTCTCCGTATATGGTTCTGGCCAAAACGTCTATTTGCGGGGTGCTCATTTAACACGTCCTTTGCTGTCAAGCTTCTTTTCAATGCGTAACAAATGGTCTGTCAGTCTGTTTTCTACATCTTTTAATACGTTCATTGATGCGTAATATCTGGCAACATGAAGCTTAAAATCTGACAAAGCATCTTTACATTGTTGAATTTCTTTGTCAGATTCTTTTTTACTTTTTATTAAAATTCCAATAACCGTTACCAAAATCGGCAACTCTACCCAATTAAATATATTTACCAACATATTAATCTCCTTATATTTTAAAATTGCTGTTTGCTCTAAATTGTCCTGACATTTTTTGCCAACCGGAAGAAGGTGCTGTGGTAAAACTATGAACCAATCTTACAGGTTCTGAAAGTATGCATCCGGCAACAGCATCCAGTCCGTCATCAGAAATGTTGGCAATCGGCTGCCATTGTCTTAATTCTTCAATAAATTTTGTGTGCCATATCTTGTCTGACACGTGTAAAAGTTTTGATGCAAGCGGAACCTCAAAAGCTTCTAAAATTCTTTCTTGTTTATTACGATGAGATGTTTCTTCAATAACCGCAATTCTTAAGTGTCTGATTGCAAGTTGTTGACGTAAAATTGCCGGCAAAAATTTGCCTAATCCGTTGGTTTCTATCCTGATAGACGGAATATGATTTCTTTGCAAAAAATCTATAACCTGATTTACCTGCGCCAATGCTTTATCTGAACAATCTTGAGCTATATTTATATACAAAATATCATGCAAATAATACCTGCCCAAAGCATCACAAAAAACACAAGCAACTACAGAATTGTCTCCTTTGGTTGAAAATGCCGGATCCCACCAACAAGAAGCAGATATCATTTGCGTGTTGTTAATGTTCAAAACTTCTTTGCCGTTGGCAAAAAACATTTTAATTTCTGACTGATATCTTACCAAATCCGATACATTTAAACGACTGTTGTTTATGTTTACCGGACAAAGCATCATTTGCGATAAGAATTTGTTTTCTCCGGTCATCCGTCTCATATTTGCAATTTGCAAATTTGAAAATCTTTGAGGCCATGCAGAATTGCCAAAATCATCTAAAATTGGAATTTGCAATTTGTTATAACCTTGCAAAAATACATCTGCCTCCGGACGAGAAGCATCCGGTGTGGTTTGATATATGGTATAAAACGTATGTGGTGTGCCAATAAAAATTTCTAAACCGTCGGGAGATAAAATATATTCTAATTCAGACAATTTATCCCTTAGTTGTTTTCTTTTTTCAGCCGTATCACAATTTTTTGGAACTTCTACGTCATCACATATAATAATATCTGCCCGCAATCCTGTAATATTTGCATCAATACCCTTGGCCAAAACTGATGGATCTCTGAGCTCAATGCTTCTGCTTACCGTAAATTGAGTGGAGGCCCATTCATCTGCATTATTTGGTTTTAAACCAGACGTAAGCGGGTGCTTTTCAATAATACGTTTTACGTTTCTTACCATTTTTCTGGCTAATGCATAATCTGCAGCCAAAACCAATATGCGCAAATTTGGGTTAAAATATAAAATCCAGGCAACAAACAAGCCAACTATGGTTGATTTGCCAGAATTTCTAAAAGCCATTAAAAGTCCCTTGCGCTGATCTGATGAATAAAATAATTTTTCTAGCCATGAAGACATTTGTTTTTGGTGATTGGCCGGATTAAAATTCATTAACTTTAACCACAAAACCATAAATGCATAAAAACTGTATTTTTTATTAATTTTCTTCATGTTCTTGTTCTGCTTCTTCCAAAATTTTTAAAAAATCTGCTTCTGTTGATATTGCATGAGAATTTTGCTGTGTTTCTTGTGTCCATTGACTAAGCTTAAATAGTGTTTCAACATGTTGTACAGCAGATTTGCATGCGTTATGATGAGCAGTAAAGCCTTTTGCGTCTTGCGGAATATCGTTATCTAAAAAATCTTCATAACTTTTCAAAACAACATCTATCTTATTTGGCAAAATTTTCTTTAATGATTTTTTTACTGAAGCCAGACTTTTGTTTTTCTTTATTGTCATTTCAAACTCCGATAAAGCTTATAAAAAAAGCCCTCATATGAGGGCAGATTTTAAATACACTTCCGGCAAGTAACAAAAATAGGTATATAAGAAAAAAATTAAAAAGTCAAGATTATTTTCCTACAACTAAAAGTTTACGATATAACGAATATGGCGTTATGATAAAAAAATTTTGAATACCTAAAATACGCTTAACAGCTTCTACACAAGTAAAACAAGAAATCGGACATATTCTTTCAGGAGTTAAATTTACAGAAGTTTTTATAACTTTTGCCTTGTGGAAAACTTGCAATGTAGTAAGGTAATTTTTGTTGTCTATCGCCTTTATAACCATCTTATTTGAATATGAATTTACCTCAATTAAAAATTTTTCAAAATCTAAGATAATATAGCAATGACGAAAACCTCTTTTTAAAAATTTGAGCCACCACAAATTTGTATAATCAACAAAAACCACATATGCGGATAAAAAATTTTTTTGAGAAAAATAAACACTTTGCATTATAAAATCCCCTTTACAATCAAATACTTCTCTAAAATGGACATGGCTTCAGACCATAACATTAAATCTATTTTTCTACTTGATTTTATCGCCCACGGAGACGTAAGAATTGTCCCGAATTTATACATTACATTTAGATGCCTACTTGAAATTTCCCCATTTGCTCGCATGCGTCGAACGATTCTATAAATATCACTTGTTTCACATTTTCTTGGTAGAGTTGGATAATCTGAATGTTTTCTGAAGGCCGAATCTTTTAACATCATTTCCGACGAACAATACCAAAACCAAACTTCTTCCACCCCAAGAAATTCCTTATATCTGTTCATTATTTTTTCTCCCCGTATGTTTAAATTGTCTTTAACTTTTTTTTAAACATTTTCTATTAAACTTATAGTTGTATAAAATTCAAGAGAAAAAAGACTTTTTTCCTATACTAAGGATATTTTTCTTTTTTTTATACAAAAAATATCGTATTTAGGAGAAAAAATATGGAATCAGATGAAATTTGGAATGCAATTGATAAATTGGCAAAAATAAACAATATGTCCCCATCTGCTATGGCAAAAAAAGCAGGGCTGAACTCTACGACATTTAATAAAAGCAAAAGAATTGGACCGGACGGAAAAAAAAGATGGCCTTCTTTTGAAAGCATTAACAAACTAATTGTAGCCTTTAATATATCTTTGTTAGACTTTTATAACATTGCAAATCCTAAAAACCCTAACCAGAATACTTTATGGCCAAATCTGTTGCCCGTTTGTAATTATTCTAACCTGAAAAATGAAAAAATAGAACAAAATACTTTTGTTACATCTGATTGGCCAAAGACTGCCTTTCCTGGAAGAGATGAAAATTTATATATGTTAGAACTGGATATTTCAAACTTTGAACCCTTTTACAATAACGGCTCAAATCTGATAATTTCTAAGCACACAGATATTAGAAAAAACGATATGGTGATTATTATTTCAAAAAATGGAACAGTTACAATTGGCAAATTTTTCAGACAAACTATGGAATATATTGAATTGTTGCCAATAAATGCCAAGGCATCAGCAAAACAGTCTTTATCAAAAATTAAAATGATAAACAGAATCGTATGGGCAAGCCAATAAGCGATTATTGTTTTTTTAATTCAATCTTTGTAATTTCTGATGGTGCAAATAATCTCATCATTGGCCCCCATTGACCAGCACCTCTGGAAACATAAAGTTCTACGTCATTTATGCGATATTGTCCAGCTATGTATTTGCATACCTTTTTAACAAATACATGGAAAGGAAAGATCTGTCCGCCGTGAGTGTGTCCGGAAAATTGAGCATCAAATGTGATTTTGGTAATAAAATCTATAACCTCAGGAGTGTGTGACAACAACACTTTGTAATAATCAGGCTTAACATTCTTCAGAGCTTTTATAAAGTCTATGGTTATATCTCTGGCATGGGTTGATATACTTAAATCAGGAACACCGGATATAAATAATTTATAATCATCAAAATTTACGCCTTGGTTGAACAAAAACTTAATACCCAGCTCTCTAAACTTTAAGTTCCACTCATATATGTTATTATAATACTCATGGTTACCCATTGACAAATACACGCCTTTTTTAGACTTTAGATCTTTCAACGGTTCAATTTGCTCTGTAACTTCAGAAACCTTGTCATCAACCAAATCTCCGGTAATAATAACAATATCAGGATCAAGTAAGTTCACCTGTCTTACCAGACTGCGAACTTTACTTACCGGTGTGGTTCTATTAATGTGAACATCTGATATTTGAACAATGTTAACATCTTGGGCAAGTTTTGGAGTATAATAGGTAATTTTCTTAATTTCAGGTTCTGCCCAACCACCAACTAATGCATATGCAGAAAGCAAAACAGCAAAAACCAAAGCAATCATATTTGCTTTACCTAAAACGCTAATATTTTTAGGGTTAAAATCCCAACTGCCTGCACCAAACCCCTTTGCTAACCAATAAACAAAATACCATATAACATCACGAATAATCAATACAGAAAACAGAATAAAGGCAAAACCAAAACAGGTATATAAAATATGATAAAAGAAAGTATATACGGACGTTGGGAATACATTTGACATAAGGTTTAATATAAATGGAGCAAACCAAGACAGGGCAAAAAACAACACTATTAATAATTTTGTTTTTTTGCTGAAATCAGAATATCCGACCAATGTCTTTACAGTGATAGCAACACATGAGAGTGCCACAACAATACTAGCTATCAAAAAACCCATTTTACCTCCTATACAGCGGCAATGATCTTTCTGCTAACTCTTTTGATTTTTACTTCTTTTTTTGCAGATTCTACCGGAGCCGCTTCAACTACTTGTTCTGACTGTGTTTTTTCTTCAATACTTGGTGTTTTTTCTTCTTTTGAAGATACTTTAATTTTATCAGATTCAACAGAACTGTCTATAGCAACAACATTGTTTTCAACCTCTTTTTTGCGTTCTGCCATCTCTTTGTTTTGGCGATTTTTTTCATTTATTTCGCTAACAATTTTTCTATAATGTTCTGCATATTGTCTAAACACTTCTGCAGAAACGTGATCAGAGTTTCCCCAAGCTTCTTTTGCCAGATCATTATACTTTCTGATTAAGTCCAAAGCCGTTCCAGAGTTCTTTCCGGCAATGCTGATACTGTCAAACTTGTAATTTAGTGAATATCCATTGCCATAACCGGCACCTGAATTTGTGCGAAATCTATTATTTGTTTTTTTCATGATTTTCCAATGCTAATTTTATTTTTAAAACTTGTTTTGTTAAGTTATTCTTGGGAATTACGCCCGTTAATATACAAAATAATTTCTATTTGGCAACATGTTTTTTAAATACTAAACATCTTATGATATTGCCGTAATCTGCAATTTGTTTTTCTAGTTTTAAACCATTTTGTTCAAAAATTTTTGCAACTTCTGTTTCTTGCCCCTGTCCTATTTCTACAAACATCACACCGTCTTGCGATAATAACTCAGGACATTTTTGTGCCAAAACTCTATAATCTCTTAAACCATCTTCACCTCCATCTAATGCCAACAGAGGATCATATTCTTTTACACCAACATCAAGCTGATGTATTTGCAAACTGGGAATATATGGCGGGTTTGAGGTGATAATGTCAAATTTTTGAGCAAATAAACTGCAAAAATCTTTGTCAAACCAACTCTTACAGATGAAATTTATTCTATCTGCAACATTTAACTTTTGTGCATTTTTTTTTGCAATTTGCAAAGCCTTAGGGCTTATATCCACCGCAGTCCCTTTCATTTGCGGTATTTGTGCCAATAATGTTAAAATAATACATCCGCTACCTGTTCCTAAATCCAGAACTGTATTGCATTTATTGCTTTGAGCATATAACAGCGTCTCTTCAACCCATTTTTCAGTATCCGGCCTTGGACTTAAAACATCTGCAGATACAATAAACTCGTATTTATAAAAACCTTTTTTGCCCAAAATTTTATCTATAGGTTCTCCGTAAGATCTTCTTTCTATTAAAACTCTCAGTTTTTCTTTATCTTCCAAAGATAATTCCTGTTTATCAAGCTGTATTTGTAAATACTGTGTACCAATAATGTCTTCCAACAACATCTTTAAGGCAAGATGCGGAAAATTTTCTCCCGAATCCGATAATTTTTTTAAGCTTTGTTGTATAAAATCTTCCATAAAAAAGTCTTATGCTTCTTTGGTTTTAGCCGGTCTGACAAAAACCGGTGTAACTTTACCTTCTCTAATGGCAATTACTCTATCTTTTAACTGTTGCATATGTTTTGTCATTTGCTTTGCTTTTTTAATCTTTACCATGATGCTTCTCCCATTTCTTGCTTTACTAGCGTTGAAAGTTTTGCAAATGCAACTTGCTCTATTTGTCTTACTCTTTCTCTACTAATACCAAATTTTGCACCGATTTCTTCAAGAGTTAACGGTTCTGACGTTAACATTCTTAAACTGATTATTTGTGCTTCTCTGGGGTTTAATTTGTTTAATGCCGCAGATATTACTTTTTTGCGATATGCAGACATTTCTTTTGCGGCATAGCTGGCTTCCAAATTTTGGGTTTTGTCTGCAATAGAATCTATAATTTCAAGTTCATCATCATCTGAAACGGTAACATTAAGAGAAGAATCCCCTCTAATTCTGTCATTCATTTCAATTACGTCTGCCTCTTCAACAACAAGCTCTTTGGCAATTTGCTTAACCGTTTGGGTGTCTAATGCGCGGTTTTCATACAATCCTAATCTGGATTTTATTTTGCTTAAATTATAAAACAACTTCTTTTGTGCGGCTTTTGTGCCAATTTTTACCAACGACCAAGAACGCAAGATATAATCATTGATAAAGGCTTTTATCCACCAAACGGCATATGTGGCAAGTTTAACCTTTTTACTGATGTCAAATTTTTTAACGGCTTGCATCAAACCAAGGTTGGCTTCTGATATGATATCTGCCATAGCAAGACCGTATGAACGATAAGACAGAGCAATTTTTGCCGCAAGTCTTAAGTGAGATGTTACAAGCTTTTGAGCTGCCTGCATATCACCTTTACACTTAAAGTCATACATTAAGTGTTGTTCTTCTTCCTCTGTTAAAACCGGAAACTTTTTAATTTCTTCAAAATAGGCAATCAACCCTCTGTCACCGGTAAGGGCCGGCAAGCCAGAAGTGTTTCTGATTATCAGTGCGCTATTTTGTGCCATAATCACTCCGTTAATATTATTAACAAATCAAAAAAGCATATACATTTCGCTTATGAGGACTTGTTAATTTATCATCTTTTTATATATTTTGCAATAGGTTTATTGAATTTTTTTCAAAATTTTTTTGTCAAAACGATCTAAATTTACAATTATTGCCTCAAAATTTTCTTCTTGGGGATATATCAGCACATAAATTGGCAACCTTTTTTTAACCTGAGGAGATATGCAAAGACGCATCTCTTCTTTGCTAATGTGCTTATTTATCTGCGTTTCAACAACAGCTCCATATGCTTGCGGACTATTTTTTTGAGAAAAACCAGATAAATCAACAGGATAAAGATGCTGAGAATTTTTATGCAAAAGCTTTATTTCTCTTACATTATATCTGTTAAGATTTTTTTGTTCTTGTTTGCCATAGGTTTCTGTTATTGCCTCGCTCAAAGCTCGGACAACTGCTTTGTCAGAGCAATTGGGAAGCTCTGACTTGGCCTCAAAAGCAAACAGCAAACAAAAACAAAATAAAATATACTTCATACCTTATCCTAAAAATTCAATGATTTTGGAGTTCTTGGGAACGGTAAAACGTCTCTGATGTTGGTAATACCGGTAACAAGCATCATCATTCTTTCAAAACCAAGCCCAAATCCGGCATGTGGAACAGAACCATATTTGCGAGAATCTAAATACCATGCATAATCTTCTTCTTTCATGCCGGTTTCTTTAATTCTGGCAACAAGCTTTGCATAATCTTCTTCTCTTTGAGATCCACCGATAAGCTCTCCAATTCTTGGAACCAAAACGTCCATGGCAGCAACTGTTTTGCCATCGGGATTAAGTTTCATATAAAATGCCTTAATTTCTTTTGGATATCCGGTTACAATTACCGGTTTTTTGAAACATTCTTCTGCCAAAAATCTTTCGTGTTCCGTTTGCATATCAACACCATATTCCGGTTTATATTCAAATTCTTTGCCTGATTTTTGCATTAATTCAATGGCTTGAGTATATGTAATGCGAGCAAAGTCGTTATTTACAATGTTATTAAGTGTTTCAAGCAATTTGGTATCTACAAATTTATTGAACAATTCCAAGTCTTGAGCGCAATGTTGCATAACATGTCTGATGCAAAATTTTACCATATCTTCAGCCAAATCCATGTCGTCATTAATATCTGCAAAAGCCATTTCAGGCTCAATCATCCAAAACTCTGCGGCATGTCTTGGTGTATTGGAATTTTCTGCTCTGAATGTGGGTCCAAAAGTATAAATGTCTCCCAAGCCCATGGCATACATTTCTCCGTTTAACTGACCGGAAACGGTTAAGTGTGCCGGTTTACCGAAAAAATCTTCTTCATAATTAACTTGGCCGTTGTTTTTAGGTAAATTTTGCAAGTCAAGTGTTGTTACCTTAAACATTTCACCGGCACCTTCACAGTCTGAACCGGTAATTATCGGTGTGTGCACATATTTAAAGCCTCTGTCATGAAAAAACTTGTGAATGGCATATGACAATTCAGAACGAATTCTGAAAGCGGCACCATACTTGTTTGTTCGGGGACGCAAATGAGCAATAGAACGAAGATATTCGTCCGTATGTTGTTTTTTTTGAAGAGGATAATCTGCATCTGCAATGTCGTATATATGCAAATCTGTGGCAATTATTTCATATTTTTGGTTACCACCTTTGGATTCAACCATTTGTCCGCTGATGCACACAGAAGAACCTGTTGTAAGTTTTTTAACTTCTTCATAATTGTCCAGGCTGTTATTGGCAATTATTTGCATATTTTTCAAGCATGAACCGTCATTTATTTCTAAAAATGAAAACTCTTTAGAATCTCTTCTGGTTTTAACCCAACCTTTAATCATGACTTCCGCAATTGGTGAAGTTGAATTTAATAAATCTACAATTTTTGTTCTTTTTAACATGTTCCTTCTCTTATTCTTTTTTAGTTATTGTGGCAATATATAACACTTAATTTTAATTGTCTAGCATTGACAATTATTTATTGACGTATAATAATGAAGTCATATCATTTTTAGGAGTAAATGCAATGAAATTTTATAAATTAATACCCACCGGCCTGATTTTGACAGTTTTGTGCGGATGCGCAGCAAATATAGGCTCAAACCAATATGACACCCAACAAACCGGAACAGTTAACAGAGCTGTAAGATGTTCTGTGTTGTCCGTAAGACAAATAAACGTTGAAAATTCAGGAGATACCGGCACTTTGATTGGCGCTGCTGCAGGTGGTGTTGCCGGTTCTGCAATCGGTGGTAGCACAACCTCAAACATTTTGGGAGCAATCGGCGGAGCCGTTATCGGTGGCATGGCAGGCGGAGCAACAGAAGCTGCTTTGAGTAAACAAGGCGGTTTTGAATATGTGGCTCAACTTGAAAACGGAAACATTGTGACTATAACACAAGGAAATGATGTTTTACTGACACCGGGACAAAAATGCTTAATTTTATACGGTAAAAAAGCCAGAATTATTCCTTATAACGGAATATAGATATAAACAAATCCGAAAACAGTTCGTATTTTTTAATGCGAACTGTTTTTTTTATCTTGACTTACTGTAAGTTTCTGTTAAAAGTGTTTGAGTTGATGGCGAACGTAGCTCAGTTGGTAGAGCCCCGGTTTGTGGTACCGGTTGTCGTCGGTTCGAGCCCGATCGTTCGCCCCATTAAAAAAACGGCACATTCAGTGCCGTTTTTTTATTTTGTCTTTATTGTTATCTTCTGCTATTTTGTTGCATTGCCATATTAACAGGAGTTTGTTGTGACTGTTCATGTTGGCGTTGCAAGTATTGGTAACGCGTTTTTACATTATCTTTGGCAACTCCCAGGGCATGTTGCAACAACGCTTGTTGAACCGGAGTACCAATTCCACTACTATGCCATCTCTGCAAAATCGTCGTTACTTCACGATTAGCCTCTCTGTGAGATTGTTCAATCTCTTTTTCTCTTTTTGTAAGCTCTGACACTTGTTGATCATACTCTGCAATTTTTTCTTTCTTCTTATTAAAGAATGAGGGTTTTGGCTTTTCTAACTTTGCAAGTTGGCCTTCTATTGAACAACGTGAATCATCTAAAGTGCTTCTTTTATCAACAAGACCTTTATATTTTTCAAAACTTCTAGCTAAATCTTCTTTATCTGCTTCACTCATATCCCCATATAACAATTGAATTCCATTACACTTTATTTTATATGCGCGATCTGCAATATGTTTCTCAATTACTTCATCTACTTCTTGCTTTGGTGCATTGAGCGGTAAAATCTGTGTCTGATTTTCTTCGGTCCCGACATGTGTAAAATTCATGAGCGGTCTAAAAGCTTCTTCCAATTTCTCTAATGTTATTCCCGTATTACAGATGCTCTCATATTTTTCCAAATTAGGAGCATTGCTATATTGGGCATAAATAGTATTTCCTTTAAGAATGTATGTAATTCCTTCAGCTTTAGCTTGTTCATTAAGTTTTTCAATGGTAATGCTATTCATATTACAATCCTTTCATTGCATCATTTATAAGGTATTATACTACAAAAAATCAAACAATTCAAGTGGTTGTTATTTAGTAATTTATAAAACAACGAGTATAAGGATAAAAACTGGTTTTTAATGAAGAGCCTTTTTTATCTGCATGTGTTACATTATTGACAAAGACTTCGTCTTCTGATTTTTCGGAAGATGTCCAGTAATAAGAATCTGATAAAGGTTGGGCTTTTTTGACTAAAGCCAAGGCTTCTTTGACTGTGTTATCTGCAGAAACTCTGTATAATTGCTCTGCAGACGGTAAATACCATTGGCCAACTCTTGTGCCGTCGGTAAAATATCTGAAACAATACTGAGCAGCCGGGAAAGTGCATTTTCTGGTTGAAGCATACATGATTTTTTGTGTATTTTCTTTGCCGTCATAACCAAGTTTGTCTGCTTCCATGGCGCTCATATAATTAATAAACTTTTTGTTTTCTACCTCACAACCTTCTTCTGATGACCATGCCAAAACGCTCTTTTCTTGCAAAGAAATAGCATATCTGCTGCAAGAATCTACAATAATGGCTATTGGAGTTTTGTTTGGGTTGGGAATTTTTGAATAAGATTTGTCAGAATAAAGTACATATCCTTTGTGCATATTGCAAAATTTACAAAGAGGTTTGATGGGGTGTTTAAAGCCGTCTCCATTGCGAGAAAATCCAAAATCACAACTTTCACACTTATATGAGCCGGGCTCTGAAAACTGATTTTCAAGACACGGTTTACACTTTAGGTTGCCGGAACCTGCCGCATAGGTATCTGCAGGACACTTGTTGCACGGAACTTTGCCCGTAGAACTGAAATGTCCGGGTTCGCAATTATCCGGTTGACAACCTTTACCCTCATCACTCCAATAATACCCTTCTTTGCAAAGGCATTTTGCATATTTTTCTCCGCAAGGCTTACCTATTGCCAGTAAGTCGCCCTCGCCTTTGCAATCAAACTTGAACTTTTCATCACAGCATTCTTTACATGCATTGGAGCAGATACCTTCCATATATTGCTTACAGGCTGTGCAATTTTGGACATCAGGGCAAACACATTCTGTGTGTTCTTTGTTGGCTTCTTGCGGGCTTGGACATTTTGTTTCTGATTCCACCCCTCCTCTACACAAAGATCCTTTAGAACATTCTTCACAAACTTCTCCATTCCAGACAAAACCCGGGGCGCACAAACATTCTTTATATTTTCCTCCACATGTGTCTAACGACTGGGTTTTTGCATATTGTCTGCCAGTGCAGGAAAACTTATATGTTTCATCGCAACAACTTTTGCATACTTTATTGCAATCTCCTTCATAATATGTGCCGCACAATTTACATTCCGTTGCTTTTGGACAAATGCACGCCGTTGATTTTTTATTGCTGACTTTCGGAATTTCGCACATGACGGCATCTATGCCGTTTTTACATATGTGTCCCGGCAAACAAGGAGAACATTTGCCGTTATTAAAGAAAAATCCTTTTTTACAAATGCACTGTGCGTGCAAACCGCCACAAGTGTCTTTGTTTTGTTTTTTAGCAAAGTTTTCTCCTTTGCATTCATATTTATATTCTTCCGGACAACATTTTTTACAGATTTTATCACAAGGAGAGTCATGATACTCTAAACAATTTGAACAAGTCTTTGTTTGCGGGCATTGACAACCTGTTTGGCTTTGGTTTGGTATCATGGGGCTAATGCATTTTTCTTTTTTTTGACCATTGTCAGAACAAACCATTCCTGCCGGACATTTGGAACAATGAGTTATATCCCAAAAATAACCCGGTTTGCATCCGCATTTTTCATATTTTCCGTCACAGTTTAATCCTACTGCAATCTCGTTTGTTTCATTACATCTGTAAACAAATTTTGCAGGGCATTTACACATGGTGTTATCTGAGTTGGTTATTTTTGGTGCAGGACATACACTGCAAAAATCATATCCGGTCTTTGACCAAAAGCCATCTTTACACGGAGATGCGCATCTTCCGTCCAAACATCTTTGATCATCCTGACATTTATTTTTTGGAGTGCAGACAACATCAAATTCACCTTGTTTTTTACATTCTTGAGTAAATCCAACCGCAGAAGCAACACCTTTGCAGTCTTGTTGGCACATTTGTCTGGTGGCATTGCATTTTTTTATGCAAGCATCATGTTTGTCGTTTGCAACTTCATCATTTTTGCAAGTTAGTTTTTTGGAACAAGTTTGTTTTCCGCCGGGACCAACACATTTTTCTACACAAATCTGGTTTTCTTCAAGTTTTTCTTCCGGAGGACAGATACATCTGGGTTGCTGCAAAGACTGGTTTTCTAATTGAACAAAGTCAGGATTTGGCACAAACGGAGATGAACAGCTGGCTTTTTTGATACATTTTCCATCACAAAAATCTAAACAATAGTCTCTTTTAAGAAGAAGTTCGGTTGCCGGCGGACAAGAACATTTGGTAAAGTTTTCTCGGCATTTTTTACCACTCAAAACTCTAGGGTTTGGGCAGTTTGAAACGTTGTATTGATATTTTGCCGGACAATTACAATTTTTGAAATATCTGGGATTATAATTACATGGATTTTCTAGGGTATTGCCTTCTAAAACCTGGCAATTTTGTTCTGTAAACGTGTATCCGGCTTCAATACACTGTGCAACCGTGTAGGGAATGGCAAAGTTATCATCAATAATCTTAACTGCCGCATTTACCATGCCCGGCAAAAGCAGTCCTAACGATAACAAAATAACTTTGTATATAATTTTCATTAATATCCCATCACGTTTTACAGCGCTCAGTATATAATATCAGATTATTAAATCTAATAAATTCTACGGCTTATACAAAGTTTTTTTATATCTCATGCTTTAAAATAGAAAAAACAACATTATATCAAGGCGGATTTATATCAAAGGTGGTAAAAATGCGCTTATGGACAACACATCCCAAATATCTGGACAAAGCAGGCTTGGTATGTCTGTGGAGAGACGCATTATTGGCACAAAAAATTTTACAAGGCAAAGCAAAGGGATATAAATTAAAGTCTCAACTCAAAACATTTGAACAAATGTCTGATCCGTTGCATGCAATCGGTACATATTTGAGCTTTGTGGCTTCTGAAGCGTCTAAAAGAGGATATAAATTTGCTCATGAAAAAATTGAAAATCCAAATTTTGATGAAAAAAATGTCAATTTGAAACCGGGAGAGTTTTTTGTTGAAGTAAAAGATTTAAATAAAAAACTTAAATCCAGAAATGCAGACAAATTGCTCTTAAACGGCAACAAAATTGAACCTCATCCCATGTTTAATGTAAATAATTTTGATGTAAAATCGTTATACAAATAGCTAACAACTTAAAATAGAAAGGAATTTTAATGTTTAAAGGAACTGTAAAATGGTTTAATACCAAAAAGGGTTATGGCTTTATTCAACCCCAAACCGGCGGAAAAGATATTTTTGTACATATAACCAGATTAGAAAAAACTGGCTTAAGAAGGCTTTTGGACGGGCAATTGGTATCTTTTGATACTTATGATGACAAAGGCAAACCTGCCGCAGAAAATGTGGTGATTTTGGGATAAAAAATTAAGGCGCCAATTACAGAGCGCCTTTTTTAATGATAAAAACCTTCTTTATAAAAAACTTGAAAAGATATGAATTTTGTTGTATAATCTACTCATGAACTAAAGGAGATTATTTATGGCAAATGAAGAAGAAAATCTGACTGTTGAAAATAAACTGGAAGAAGTTAAAAAACAACTTGAAAACGGAACACTGTCTCCTGATGAGGCTCTTAAAGAATTAGTGGAAATGTCGGGTAATGCAGAGGCAAACTCTCCTGCAGTCCGTGATTTAATATCTCAAATAAAAACAAAAGTTGAAGAAATAAAAAAACAGATATTGAAAATGATGCCTTGGCACAAGCAGAAAATTTGCTTAACCAACAACAGGATGACCCAAAAGCAGATGAAGTTTTTGATAAAGAACTTGGCATTGATAAAATGTCTGAAGAACAACTTGAAACCAACAACAGTGTTGTTGACCGCTTAGAAACCCTTGATCCTTTTGCATTAGATGAAGAAGGCAATCTGAAAGATGAAAGTTTTAAAGATGAATATGAAGTCTTTAAAAAACTGGTTATATGTGATGAACAAGGGAATCCGTTATCTGAAGAAGAACAAGAACAATTAAAAGCAAATTTGCTTGAAATAGCAAAAACTGATGCAAATCTGATTACCAGAGGAACAGCAACCGGAAATGAAGAAGAAATCAGCCAGGCTTATAAAGAAAATCTTAAATCTTCCATACAAGCAGCTTTGGTTTCCCTAAATTTTGAAAATAAGGCAACTCATAATATAGAAAGCGACAAAGAACTGTTTGCAAAGATTGTTGCCGGAGAAATACCATTTACCGCAACGTCTAAAGACATTGTTGCCTATGCGGGTATGACTTATGAAAACAATACAAAATTAATTGATCGCTTAAAAACAAAGTTTAAAGAAATTCCGGCAGTTAAAAAAATGACAAACAAGCTGGAAGTTTTTGATGAATATATGGATAAAAAATATCCCAAAACATGGCAAGTAGCAAAAAAATGGGGAAAAATTATCGGTAGGTCTGCCGGCAACGTAGCTATATATTCATTAATAAGTGCAACAGCCGGTCCAATCGGATTGGCCGGATTGGCTGCAAAAAATGCTTATAGCAGTTATAAAAACATACAAAAACAGGCAAAAGCCGAAGGAAAATCTTTTTGGCAATATGCAAAAGAACATAAAGCTCAAGTCGGACTGTCTTTTGCCACCACTGCATTGTCTTTGGCCGGAGCAAGCATCGGTGCGGCAGGAAATGCCGGAATAATTAATGAGCAGCTGGTACAACAAATATCTCCACATTTGAGGACTTTTACCAGAGGATTAGCTGTTGTGCCAAAAGCATGGAATGCAACTGTAAGTACTTTTAAATATTTTGCTAAAGGAAAAAACAGAACACATGAAGACTGGGAAAAAGTAAAAGCTGATTGGTCTCGCTTGGCAGAAGTTTCTGTCGGTATGTTTGTGGGATCGCAGGTGGCTCAAGAAGTAGCTGACCATGTTAATGTTGCAGATGATAACAATCAGCTTCATACAGAACCCAATAACACTCCAATGACTGATGCAGACCACGACGGAATCTCTGATTTTATTGACAGAGACGGAGGCGAAGGTTGGGCTAATGCTAATGAAACTCAATTAAACAGAGCTTTTGATGCTGATCCAAGATCAATTAATGCCATTATCAATGACGGTCAATGGCATTCTTCTGCAGAATTAAGAGAAATGTTTGAAAACGGATCTTTGACCGAAGAACAGAAAATTGCAATCTATAATCACGCTGCAGCAACTTTTGATGAAGAAGGACATATAAAAGATCCTGAGTTGCGACATTACTATGAAGAAAAAGCACAACAAGCAAAAGCTGAAGAAATGTCAGATGTAGAAAAACCTGCAACAACAGGAGGAAAAACGGCTGATGTCGCTGATGATGATGTAACAGAAGATGCGGAAGAAAAACCAGAACAGACCGAAGAAACAACAAAAACATTGAATGAAAAACATTATCAACAGATGACCGCAGCCTTACAAGGTGATGAAAAAGACGCTACATCTCTTAAAGAAGATATGAGATCTGCCCTTAAAGATGAAGGAAAAACCGTAAATGAAAGTATTAGTGAACATTTTGAACAAAAAGTAGAAAACGGAATTTTAACCGAAGAACAAGCAACCCAAATGGAAAACTTGGTAAACCATGTGCTTGAAGAAAAAGCTGAAGGAAAGCAAAGTGACCAAAATATGGTGGTTGATGATAAAGATGTTTCTAAATCAGACATTAACAAAGCATTGAAAGAAACAGAACAAATTATGACTTCAATGGAAGTAAATGCCGACAAAATTGCTGCAGCAGACAAGCTTGAAGAACATGAAGTTTCAGAAGGCCAAATTCATGCTGAAACATTTTCCAGAGATACTCAAAATGCGCGTTTTTATAAAGGTATGGCCACCGTTACAGATGAAATACAACATACCAACAAACCTATTGGAGAAGCATATGCCGAAGCTTTAAGCAGTGGTGAGTTGTCAGAAAAGCAAGCTTTTGTGATGAATACTCGTTATACAGAACTTATTGGAGAAGGAAAAACTCCTGAACAAGCAATACAAACCATGGAACATGATTTTGAAAATCAGAGAAAATTTTATGAAGTTCAGGAAAAAGCCGAGGCTATTGAAGAAAAAGAAACCGAAAATGCTCTCAGTAGAAATAGAGAACTAATTGAAAAAGCAGAAGGTCTGAAAGATATGAGAAGTATAAGTATCGGATATTCTGAGCAGGAAACTTATTCTTCAGATACCAAAAGTCCGGATTTTTATAAAGGAATGAGAGATTATGTTGAAAAAATACAAAGTGGCGAAGCGGAATTAATGACCGCAACTTGTGAAGGGCATTTGTCAAATGGACAAGCAATGATGATACATGAAAGATATCAAGCTTTAGCTGCAGAGGGAAAAACCGGAGATCAGGCATTGAGTGAAATGAAAAAAGATTTTGAAAATCTGTCAAAACATTATCAAGCACAAGAAAATGCTGAAAGAATTGCCCGTCTGAGAGGTTACACATCTCCCCACGCTGATCAACCCCAACAATCTGAAGCTGAACAACAGCAAGGAAATGGTGGTAACGGAGAAAACTCTTCGCAGGTTAATGTTACAGGAACAGGAAAAAAAACAATCACTTCCGAAGAAGCCAAAGAGCTTTGGAAACTAATTGGTCGTCCTCGCTAATCTTATACAAAAACGTCAGAGATTAATCTGACGTTTTTGTTTGCTCCTTGATAAATGTTTTCCTAAAGCAGTTTATTCATTAAAATAATTAAGCAAATATGATTTTAGATCTGCCGTATTTACTCTGATTTGTTCCATTGTATCTCTGTCTCTGATAGTAACATACAAGAAGAAAAGCTATTTTGTCATCATGCCGATACAATTTTGAAAATCTTGCTCTTTGTTTTCAAATTTGCGCCATTCTTCGTAGCCATTATAACTAAAACAGTGAGCCTGTTCTTCTTGTATTATACAGCCCATTTCCCAATGCCCGATTATGTTTCTCTTATCGCCATTATACCAAAACATTTTACAATGACAACCTTTGCAATCTGAGATTTTGAAGCGCAGTGTTCTCTGTGGTTCGTTGGAGCAATAATTGACAACATATTCTCCATTTTCTTTGTGAAAAATAAATTCATCAGCACCAGTAATATTACATTGCACATTTTCATAATTCTCGTTATCTGTAAAACAATCAAGTCGGACAGCATCTGTTTTCCCTGTTTTGATTTCCATAATTGAGCCTTGACATCCGGTTGTACCGCAATTTGCAAAAGATGTAGGAGAGATGGTGTCCCCCAACAAATTTACTGTTAACAGATATCCGTTTTTTTCCCCACTATAACTATATTCAAAACCTCGGCTATCTTCTCTTATTGTTTTAGTCTTTTTCATTTTAAACTCAAAACAAGGCCAATCTTGTGAGAGCGCAAAAGCGCTCCCACATATAAACCATCCAAAACAAAATAAACTAGCGATTTTCATTATGTTTTGCATATGTTCTAAGACGTGTTTCAATAGCTAAAAAACCTCTTAATGTGTTTGTATATTTATTATAATCAATATAGTAATGCCCTTTATTATTTTTGGCAAGAGCATTAAAATACTTTGATACCATTGGAGCACCTTCTTTGTGAGCAGCAGCAATCATTCCTGAAACAGTGACAGGAAAATCAGCAACTTTTCCTGCAATTATGTTGCCTACTTTTGACAATATCCCTTCTGTATATCTTTACATATAATAAGAGAGCTATTCTATTAAAAGATCTTTAACCAGGTTAAATATGAGGTATAGAAACGGAAAATTGATAAGAAATCTGGCATACCAAATATTGTCATGTATTTTACGTAATCCATATACAAACGCCCAACATACAAGAGGCAGCATCACGCAATTATATATGATATAAATTATGACATTATCATGGGTAAAATTACACATCTTTCCCTGGCATCTGTCTCCGGTATATAAGGAATACATAAATCCCAAAACAGACATACAAAACAAAATTGCATTAAAAGATATTAATGCAAAATCAAATACTTTATAAAATAAATTTTTCATCCTAATCATAAAATAGCATAATAATAAATATGAAAATAAAAGCAATACTTATTTCCCAAAATTGGGAGCATATTTGACTTTTAACTTCATGTTTTTACCATATTTTTGATACATCTCAGCAAAGTCATCAATACCATCAGCTTACGCAACTCTTTTTCGCTTAAAGCCATTTTATTTTTCTCCTAAAATTTGTGATTTTAAAATAAAAAAAAACGCAGGAAAGTTATGCGTTTTATCTGTTTGACATATAAAAAAGGATTGGTGCAGATACACCAATCCTAATTAACGTGTCGCTTTATATCCTATTTTTTCAAAAAAGTCAAGGATTTTATTCCTAAAGCAGTTTATTCATTAAAATAATTGAGCAAATATGATTTTAGATCTGCCGTATTTACTCTGATTTGTTCCATTGTATCTCTGTCTCTGATAGTAACAGATTCCGGTTGTTGCTCAATGGTTTCAAAATCTACGGTTAAGCACAAAGGTGTGCCGATTTCATCATGTCGGCGATATGCTTTGCCGATGTTACCCGTGTTTTCCAACGCAACTCTACCAATTCCTAACTTCAACAAAGATTGTTTTAATTCAAGACATTTGTTCATAATTGCTTCATTATTTTTCTTTAACGGAACAATGGCAACCTTAATTGGAGCCAAGTGCTTTTTGAGTTTTAATACTGTTCTGGCAGAGCCATTTTCAAGTGTTTCTTCTTCATAAGCTTCTGTCAAAACGGCCAAAACGCCTCTGTCTACTCCCATAGAAGGTTCTATTACAAACGGAACAATCCATGTTTTGTTATCATCATCCAAAATGGCCATTTTGGTATTTGACTCTTTGTTTTCGTGGCATTTTGCCTCTAAATTAAACTCTTCTTGGTTTTTGGAGTGGTTGCCCAAATCATAATCTCTGCGGTTGGCAATACCCTCTAATTCTTCCATACCGTGCGGAAACTGATATTCAATATCCATGCAAGCCTTTGCATAGTGAGCTAATTCATCAGGCTTTTGTTCATATCTGGTCATATGTTCTAATTTAAGCCCCTGCTCCTGCCACCATTTAATTCTTTGCTCTTTCCAGTATGTGTGCCATTTTTCATCTTCGCCGGGCTTGCAAAAAAACTCTAACTCCATTTGTTCAAACTCTCTTACTCTGAAGATGAAATTTCTGGGAGTAATTTCGTTTCTGAAAGATTTGCCAATTTGGGCTATGCCAAACGGAAGCTTTCTTGATGTTGAATCTACAACATTTCTAAATTGACAAAAAATTGCCTGTGCAGTTTCCGGTCTTAAATATCCGTATGACGATCCGTCATCAATCGGACCTACATTTGTTTTGAACATGAGGTTAAATGCCCTGGGTTCTGTTAAGTCTGTAGAACCGCAATTAGGACATTTGCCGTCAATTTGATCTGCTCTAAATCTGGATTTGCACTTTTTACAGTCTACCATCGGGTCGCTGAATGTGTCTTCATGCCCGGAATAATGCAAAACTTTCGGGTTAGTCAAAATAGATGCGTCCAAGCCCTCCACATCATCTCTTTCATATACCATGGAACGCCACCAAGCATTTTTAAGGTTGTTTTTAAGCTCTACACCTAAAGGTCCGTAGTCATATACACCTTGCATGCCTCCGTATATGTCTGCACTTTGAAAAATAAAACCTCTTCTTTTGCACAAAGAAACCAACTGTTCCATAGATGTTGCTACCATTACTTTATCCTTACATAAAAAATTAACTTCTTATGTTTTATAATAACATTTTATGAAAAGCAAGCGGAGATAATTTAAAATGGTAAAAAATACAAAAATTGCACTGATTTACGATTTTGACGGAACTTTGAGCACAACCGATATGCAAGATTATGAACTTATTCCTGAGTTTGGAATGAGCCCGAAAGAATTTTGGAACAGAGCAAATGTATGGGGAGACACAATTGGTGCAGACCAAATTACCGCAAGTATGTTTTTTATTAAAAAAACCGCAGAAGAAACAGGTGCCCCTATTACCAAACAAAGATTAAACTCCGTGGGTAACAGTATTGAGTATTATGAAGGTGTGATAGATTGGTTTGAAAGAATTAACGAATATGGAAAATCTTTGAATTTGGATATTGAACATTATATCATCTCTGCCGGGCTGGAAGAAATTATTGACGGAACGGTTATTCGTAAATACTTCAAAGAAGTTTATGCTTGTTGCTTTGTTTATAATGAAGATGGTCATGCAATTTGGCCGTCCAGAGTGGTAAATTACAGCGGAAAAATTCAAAGCTTGTCAAAAATTAATAAAGGTCTGGGAAAGCTTGATGATAGAGGCGTAAACGAATATGTGCCCGACGACAAAAGACCAATACCGGTTAAAAGAATGATATATTTTGGTGACGGAAATACAGATATTCCGTCTATGAGATTTGTTAAAGAAGGCGGCGGTAATGCAATTGCCGTGTATCAGCCTCATAGTAAAAGAAAACAAAATGCCCTTAAACTGCTTAGAGATAACAGAGTAAACTTTGCCCTGCCCGCCGATTATAGAGAGTGCAAAGAAATTGATGTGGTGGTAAAAACAATTTTAGACAAACTTGCCACAGAAAGAGACTTAGACGCACTGAAAGCAAAAGAAGAAAAGAAAAAACTTTTGTGTAAAAAATAGGACTTTAAAAATGACGTTATTTCATCTTTTGGTAGGAATAGCTCTTACTTTTTCTTGGACTTTAAGACCTATTTTATATAAGCCATTGGCAAAAAATTTTCCGGCAAGATTTTCCGGATATTTTACATCTGTATGGTTGGTTATAGCACTACTGATTACTTCTCCGTTGTTGGGAGGTCTAATTAATTTTAACGGGCAAAATGCTCTGCTTAGTCCATATATTTTAATTTCTGTATATAAGGGTGTAAGTTTATATTATCAAATCTTTTTACAACAAGTAATAAACAAAAAAAGCACATCTTCTTCTGTGTTTGTAAGCTTTATTGCTCTGGCATTGGGATGTTTGGCAAACAACTTATTTTTTCATGAAAATCTTGGTTTAGTCAAGGTATTATGTGTGCTTGGCTTTGGAGTTTTGGGATTGTTGTTCTTAGTCAAAGGAGATGCAAAACGTCTGACAAAACGAGAGTTGATTTTCTTTATACTTATTACATTGTTTATGGCATCATATGTAGTTTGTGACCATATTGCCATTCCTCAAGTAGGATGGTATGCACATTTGCTTGTGTCTTCGGTAGCAATGTTTGTGGCAAGTGCAATTCGCGGAATTTCTTGGAAAAATATAAAAGACACTTTTGACAACAAAAAAGTAATATTTGCAGGAACTTTTTATGCATTTTCTGAATTTTTGGTAATATATGCATCAATCAACATTTTGCCGGTAAGTGTTGTCGGAGTGTTTTTAAGACTGTCTGTGCCAATTGTAATGATTTGGTCTGCAGTATATTACAAAGAACAAAGTGTTAAAAATCAACTTACTTTCGGAATTGTGGCAATTGCTTTGGCATTGCCGATAATGTTTTTAAAATAATTGTCCGCAAAATTAACAATTTGTTTTGATTAAATTAAAAAAAAGAAATAAAATTATAAAAAAAGCAAAAAAAGTCTTGCAATATAAAAAAAAGTATCGTAAATATAGCCTCACATGATGAATGGGGTGTCGCCAAGTGGTAAGGCATC
>JAZNSB010000008.1:0-27923 GCA_045590955.1 Alphaproteobacteria bacterium
TCAGCTGGAAGAGCATCTCGTTTACACCGAGAGGGTCGGGAGTTCGAACCTCTCAGCGCCCACCAGTTAAAGCCTTGACATTCAGAGAGGATTTCAGGTCTTGTATTTTATTTAAAATCTTCAAAAGAAAAATAGCTAAGGCTTATTTGATTTTTAATTTATAGGAATGCGTGTATTATGTACTCCTTTTTCTTTACTTTTAAGTTTCTTTAATATAGGCTTGTTGTCGGATAGGGTGGTAACCTGTCTGAGGTGTGGTAACCTCTTTATAGGCGTCTATGTGTAAAGACGTAAATTTTGCACGCCAGAAAGTCTTTTGTGACTGGAAGGCGGCAAAATACGCTATTTCAGTCAATATGTCGCACTATTCCTATAAGTAGTTACCAACTTCCAGTCGCCTCTCATCACGGCGATTTTTTTTGTATTTATTTCCTAAAGGTATGGTAACTATGACGAAAATTTCAATTGTGGTGCCTGTTTATATGGTTGAAGATTATCTTCCGGCTTGTTTGGATAGTATTTTAGCTCAGACATTTAAAGATTTTGAAGTGATTTGTGTGAATGACGGATCACCGGATAACAGTCTTGCTATTTTGCAGGAATATGCTAAAAAAGATGAGAGAATTAAGGTTATATTGCAGACGAATCAGGGAACAGCCAAAGCACGAGAAACAGGAATAAAAAATGCAAGTGGGCAGTTTTTGACTTTATTGGATGGTGATGATACCTATGCTCCGGATTTTTGCCAGAAAATGTATGACGCTCAACAAAAATTTGATGCAGATATTGTTTATTGTGATTATGTTCAGGCTGAAAAAATGCCAAATTGGAATGATTTTGTTAGTACCAAGAAAAGCAAGTGTTTGGGAAATGTGTTTGAAAAATGGGTTCGTAAAAAACCAAATATGGGTTCAATCATTTGGAATAAAATTTATAAAAAAGAACTGTTTGATAAAATTGAAGATGTTCCTCCTTTGCCAACAGCACAAGATATGGCATGTGTGTATCAATTGATGTATTATGCAAAAAAAGTTGTATATGTTCCCGAAAAACTTCATTTTTACAGAATTAGGCCTAATTCTGCCATGACAGCACCTTTTAATCAGAGAAAAATTGATGGACCGGTGGGATTTGTAACTTTTTTGCAAAAAGTTTTTGAAGATAAACCAATGAATAAGCGTTTGAAAAAATATCTGAATGCCCATTTGCAAAAAGTATTAATCAAATTTTGTGTAATAGAGCCAAAGGTCAGAGATCCAAAAAATGTGCAAAAATGGTATGAGTATACAAAACCATTATTGCAAAAACTTAAAGAACAAGGAGTGTATAAACCAACTTTGTTGCCAATTAAATATAAGATAATTGCATGGAATTTTTTTAGAAAATAAAAATATACAAAAATGTTTTATTTTGCTTGCATTTTATTTTAGATTGGTTATGTTGCTCGCAGTTAAGTCTTGTTGTGCCCCCGTAGTTAAAAAGCATAACACGTCCTTGGTAAGGACGAGTCGGCGGAGCGTTACCGCCCAGGGGCACCATTTTTCTTTTAAATGTTTTAATATGAGGTGGTAAATGTTGGTTAATTTTAATCTGCATGATTTTTTGGCGGCTTTTCTGGTGATGTTTGCAATTATTGATATTGTGGGATCTGTGCCTGTAATTATAAATTTGCAAAGAAGAGGAAAAAAAATAAATGCTTTTCAAATTTCATTGGTTTCTTTAATTATATTTGTGGTGTTTTTTTATGCAGGAGAGGGATTCTTGAAGCTTTTTAATGTAGATATTTCTTCTTTTGCCGTGGCAGGATCTTTAATGCTGTTTATTTTGTCTTTGGAAATGATTTTGGATGTGGAAATTTTTAAAAATAATACAGAATGTGTGTCTAAAGTTCCTTTTGTTCCGTTGGTTTTTCCGCTAATTGCCGGAGCAGGTGCTCTGACTACCATGTTGTCAATTCGTTCGCAATATAGTGACGTAACCGTTTTATCTGCCATTTTTGTTAATGTAATTTGGGTTTATATAGTTATAAAAATGGTAAAGAGAGTGAAAAGATTTTTAAGCCCAATGGTGCTTTATACTTTGCAGAAATTTTTCGGAATTATTCTTTTGGCAATGTCTGTGAAACTTTTTATGAGCAACATTGCTAATTTGTTGGCAAATATGAACTGAGATAAGTTTGTTTGTGCAAAAAAGGGCGGTGATTTAATCACGGCCCTTTTTTATTTGATTATTTGTGTTGTTGTTGAGGCCTGATTATCCTTCGCAATAAAGGTGTTCCGGCCTTGAAATCTGAGCTGTTGTTCTTAAACGGATTTGTTTTTTTACCGTCTGGTCTGAAAGAAGTTTTTTTGCGTAAGCGTTCTTCTTCTTCAACCTTTGTGGCAACAAGCTGTGTTTGCTTTTTGTGTTTTTGTTGATCTCTATACTGTTGAGCAGTATCTTGTCCGCAAAAACAAAGCAAAATGAAAGCAATAATGCCTCCGAAGATAGAGTTTATATATCTTCCCATACAAAATTATAATTATTATGTTAAACTTAAAAAACTGCGTTATTTCTAACACAGTTTTTCTTTTTTTGCAATCAATAATTTATATGCTGTTTTTTATACTCTCTATTGCCTGAGGTAATTTTTCCGGCATTGTGCCACCGGCTTGAGCCATGTCAGGTCTTCCGCCACCTCCGTTGCCACCAACAATTGTTGCTGCTTGTTTTACAAAATCAACAGCAGAGTATTTTGATGTTAAATCAGAGCTTAAGCCAACAACAATTGAAGCCTTACCTTCATTTTTTGCCCCCAAAACAACAATGGCAGAACCAACATTTTTTAATATCTCGTCAACAAAAGATTTGAGTTCTTTCGGGTTTACTCCTTCCAAAATTTTGCCGACAAAATTTATGCCGTTTACTTGTTCTGTTTTGTCTGTGGAATTTTTGCCGCTAATGGCATTTTTCTTGAGGTTATAGATTTCTAATTCCAGTTTCTTTTTGTCTTCTATGAGCTGCTCAATTTTATTTTCTATGTTATTTGCATCAATTTTTAGCAGGGCTTCTATGTTTTGTAATTTGTTTTGCAGATTATAAACATATGATTCTGCAGCGTTTCCGGTAATGCATTCTATTCTTCTGATACCTGTGGCAAGGGCACTTTCAGAGACAATATGAAAATATCCGATTTGTCCGCTGGCACTTACGTGTGTGCCTCCGCAAAGCTCTCTGGAATATACTTGTCCGTCTTTTTCAAAAGTAACAACTCTTACCTGTTCTCCGTATTTTTCTCCAAACAATGCCATGGCACCGATTTCAACGGCTTCTTGCGGTGTCATTAAGGTTGTGGTGCACTTATAGTTTTGTCTGATGGCGTTATTTACCATTAATTCAACCTGTTTTAATTCATCTTTTGAAATTTGTTTTGGATGAGAAATGTCAAAACGCATTCTGGAAGCATTTACGGAAGATCCTTTTTGAGTTACATGTTTGCCCAAAACTTCTCTTAATGCCGTATGAACAAGGTGGGTAACAGAGTGGTTTGCTCTGGTTTTGTTGCGATTTTCAACATCTATTTTGAAGTTTGCGGTATCTCCTACTTTGACTTCTCCGCTTACAAGGGAGCAAATGTGAATGTATAAACCGTCTAAACGTTTTTTTACATCTGTTACTTTGATGTTAAAGTTGTCAGATTCTATATAGCCAATGTCTCCTGCCTGACCGCCGGATTCACCATAAAACGGCGTTTGGTTGGCAATGAGATAAAAATCGCCTTCTTGAACTTGTGAAACTTCTTGTTCGTTTACAACCAAAGCGGTGATTTGTCCTATGGCTTGATCTTGATTATAGCCCAAAAATTCTGTGGCACCGAGTTTTTCTTTTAATTCAAACCAAATTTTATCTGTGCCGGCATCACCGGAACCGCTCCATGCAGCTCTGGCCATCTGTCTTTGTTTTTCCATGGCTTCGTTAAATTCTTGTGTATCAACTTCTATGCCTTTAAGTTTTAAAGCATCTTGAGTTAAATCTAACGGAAAACCATATGTGTCATATAATTTGAATGCCGTTTGACCGCTTAAAACATCTCCCTTTTGCAAAGATGATGTTTCTGCATCCAAAAGTCTTAATCCGTTGTCCAACGTTTTTATAAATTTACTTTCTTCTGTTTTTAATGTTTCAGAAATAAGCGGAGCAACTCTGTAAAGTTCTGGATATGCTTCTCCCATTTCTTTTTGAAGAGCAGGCAAAAGTTTATACATGATTGGTTCTTTTGCTTTTAAGATGTGAGCATGACGCATGGCCCGGCGCATAATTCTGCGCAAAACATAGCCTCTGCCTTCGTTAGATGGTAAAACTCCGTCGGCAATTAAAAAGCACATAGCTCTTAAGTGGTCTGTGATAACGTTATATGAAGAAATGAATTCTCCCTGAGGCTCTACCGGAACAAGCTCTGCTACGGCTTTGATTAGGTTTTGGAAAATATCAATTTCATAATTTGAGTGCACACCTTGTAAAATGGCGGAAATTCTTTCTAAGCCCATGCCTGTATCTATACAAGGTTGTTTTAAGTTTATTCTTTCTCCGGAAGGAAGGTCTTCAAATTCGTCAAATACAAGGTTCCAAATTTCAATCCAACGGTCGCCGTTTTCTTCCGGTGTGCCGGGAAGGCCACCCCAAACTTTTTCTCCGTGGTCATAAAAAATTTCTGAACAATATCCGCAAGGACCGGTATCTCCCATTTGCCAGAAGTTGTCTTTTGTGGCAATTCTGATTATTCTGTCTTCAGGTAAGCCGGAAACTTTTTTCCATATATCATAAGCAACATCATCTGTGTGGA
Source organism: Alphaproteobacteria bacterium (assembly GCA_045590955.1). GTDB lineage: Bacteria > Pseudomonadota > Alphaproteobacteria > RF32 > CAG-239 > JAZNSB01. The sequence goes on from JAZNSB010000008.1 coordinate 4,823, forward strand.
ACACTGTTACAGCTAATTTGTTTTTTGGCAGATTAAATTCTTTGGTAACAATTTCCCAAGCAAAATTAATGGCTTCTTCTTTGAAATAATCATTAAAAGAAAAGTTGCCTAACATTTCAAAAAAAGTATGGTGTCTGACATCGTATCCCACGCTGTCTAAGTCGTTATGTTTACCGCCGGCTCTTACGCACTTTTGGCTGGTGGCAATTCTTTTGAACGGAGAACTTTCATTGCCGGTAAAAATGTTCTTGAACTGAACCATGCCTGAGTTGGTAAACATAAGGGTAGGGTCGTTGTTGGGAACAAGTGAACTTGACGGCAATATCTTGTGTCCGTTTTTTTCAAAATAGTTTAAAAATGTGCTTCTTATATCTTTTAATGTAGTTGTCATTATTTCTTACCTTAAACAAATTTGCTTTTGACGTATATTTCTAAAGCAAACTTTATCTAAAGTCTAGTAAAATGTTACAACAAATCCATGAATATAAATGAAGCTGATATTCAAAATGGTGGCAAAAAGTATCCAAAATGCATAGGGAAGTAGTAAATATGCGTAATTTTTGCTTATTTTTTTGAGATTCTTATATAAAAACCAGTTGATAAAATTGATGCCGATTAAAATTGTTAAACCAAAACCTAAATATCCTAGCGTAAAGTAAACATAACACCAGAGAATCTGCAAAACGAGTCCGCTGATGAAGAGATTTTTACAGGATTTATAATTTTGATTTTCTTTACTATTTAAAATTTTGCTCAAAATGATGATTAATGTGATGTATAAAACTATCCAAATTGGTCTGAAATATGAATTTGGTGGAGTTAAAAAGCTGTGTTGGGCTTTGTTATACCAGCCGTTTATTCCGATATGAGTAAAATATCCGCTTAAAAGCCCAGTTGTTGCTATTAGTAAAATGCTTATAAAAATGTTTTTTATATTTTTCATGTTTTTCTCCTTTAAGAGCCATATATTCATTAAAAAAGTGGTTTCAAGAGACAAAATTAGTAAAAAAACCTTGAATTTTGTCAAAAAATATGGTTTAATGGCTCATTCATTGGAACGGGAGTATTAAAAATGCAGGAAAATTCTTTTGCCGGAACACAGATCTGTTTTATTGGTGGTGTAAACCATGATAAAATAGGCGGAAACGCAATGGTTATTGAACATGTGGATGAAAAAGGACTGACAAAAAGAATTTTGATTGATGCCGGTATTAAGTTTGCTCCTTTTGAAAGCGGATATTCTTTGGCTTTTCCTGATTTAAGAGACTATTTTGATAGTGTAAATTCCAAAACAGGCGAAGTTTCTCAGGCGCAAAAACCGTTGGATGCAATTTTTATTACTCATGCCCATGAAGACCATATCGGATCTTTGCTTCATTATAAAAAAATGGGATACGATTTGCCAACAATATATACTTCTAAATATACTGCAAATTTTATTAGATTGTTGGCAAAAGAACAAGGAATTTCAGATGTTAAAATAATGCCCATTGCTTCCGGAAAAACTATTAAAATTGGTCAAAATATGGAGGTTGAACCTTTTAATGTGGGACACTCTGTGGCAGAGGCTATGGGGTTTCATATATTGACAAAAATAAACGGCAAACCGGAAGCGGGAATTTTGACCAATGGTGATTTTAATATGTGTGAAGATTTACCTGTGGGAGAAAGTTATTCTTGGAAAGAATATCTGGCAATGATGCGCAAAAAATATGTGACTCATTTGTTGGTAGATTCAACATCTGACAACAATCCAAATGATGAAAGAGTTTCATTTGAAAAAATGGTGACAAATTTACAAAACATTATTAAGCAAAATTCAAACAGATCAAAAATTATTGCACCGGTAATTTCCGGATCGGTTCAAAATATTGCTTCTTATATTGAAGCGGCAAGAAGAGAAGGTTTAAAGATTTGTTTGGACGGAAGAAGATTGCAGACAGTAAAACAAGCATTAAAACTTTCCGGCTATGATGATTTTGATGATGTTTTATATAACGGAAGTTTGAAACAATATATGTCTGACAAAAATATGACCAGAAAATTTATTGTATGCACCGGTGCTTTTGCCCAAGGTATGGAGGAATATGAAAAATCCGGTTCTATGAGCGATCAAATTCCGTTGGCTTCTGCAACAAAAATGGCAATGGATATGCATCCGGATATAGAAATTGATGAAGATACATTATGGATTCAAAGTCAGGGAATTATTGATGAAATTGACGGAAAATATGGCCCGATAATGCTGAATATGATTGCATCTAAAGGTGCAAAAGTGGTGTTAAATACCAGAGGAAAACCGGTTGGTAATTTTGATAGATGGGCTTTGCAAAACAGTGGACACATCTATTATAAAGAATTGGTAGAATTGTTTGCAGAGATGTCAAAAATCAATAATAACTTTACGGTTATACCAATTCACGGAAATCCACGCCAGTTGGAGAATACAGTTCAGATTGCAGATAAGTTTAATTTAGAATCTTATGTGCCACAGAATACTGCAGTGATAAAAGTAAATGCAAATGAGACAACAGAGTTAGAAAAAACTCCTGAAAATGAAAAATATGTGGCGGTAAGAAGATTGATGCCAGACCCGTTAAAGCCTGATGCGGTTCCTGCAGGTGGAATGGATTATTACGATTTGGTGGACAGATATTTTAATCAGTTAGAAGAAGTCAAAGCCGTTCCGATTTGGGCAAAGGTTGCAAACAACCACACATCTCAATTAAAAACAGTTGACTATTCTCGTTATGATGAATATCCTAAAATTCCAAATAGAAAACCAAGTAAGCAAAAATCAAAACAACTTGGTAAACAGTTTAGACGTGGCAAAGGAAGATAATGAGAGGAAACTTTGGACTTTGAGGATAAACTTATAAGGGCAGATGTGATATCTTGCTATCAAAAGCTGATCTTAGATGTTGTCTTGGAAGACGGATCTCTTACGCAGGCCTTGTGCGTGGATGATAATAAAAACGAAAATTTGTATACACCGGGAACAGTGGTTTGGCTCTCTCCGGTTACAAATAAAAATTTGAAAATTAAATATGAGGCATGCTTAATTGAGCAAAATGGTGATTTGTGTCTGACCAGAAGGGCTAATGCCAAAAGAGTGTTTGGAGAAGCTTTTGAAAAAGGCAAAATTGCAGAACTTGCAGACTATACAGAAATCAGAAAGCTTGATAAAAATGAAAAAAATGCTTCAATGGATTTTGAGCTTTCTAATGAAAAACACCAAAAAGCATATGTTTGTGTGGCATGCTTTTTTGATACGCAAATGGATGAGTTGGTTTTTCCTACACTGATAGACTTTTTACAAATTAAAAAATTTGAACATATGAGAAATTTGAGAAAGCAGGGATTTAAGACATATTTCTTTATTGTGGCATCTAAATCCGGATTGCGCCATGCTACTTTTTCTTGGATAAAAAATCCGGAGGCGGCCTCTATTTTTTATGATGAAGCACAAGACGGTTTAAATTTTTTATGTTATTCTTGCAATGTTACACAAAATAATGTAACTCTGAGTAAACGTTTGAAAATTAATTTTTAGAGAATCTGAATGCAAAAAAATAATATCAAGATATATAAACCGGAAGATTTTGAAAAAATGAGAAAAGCCGGTTTATTGGCGGCACAAACTTTGGATTATATTACACCATTTGTCAAAGTTGGTGTTTCTACCGGCGAATTAGATGATTTGTGTAGAGAATTTATTGAAAAACATGGTGCAATTGCAGCTCCGTTAAACTATCACGGATATCCAAAATCTGTATGTATTTCCATAAATCATGTAATTTGCCACGGAATTCCGTCTTATGAAAGAAAATTGGCAGACGGAGATATGTTAAACATTGATGTGACAGTGATATTAGATGGTTGGTACGGAGATAGTTCCAGAATGTATTTTGCCGGAAAACCTTCTGTGAAAGCCAAAAGATTGGTTGATGTGACATATGAATGTTTGATGCGTGCAATTGATGTGGTTAAACCGGGAGCTCATTTTGGAGATATTGGTGCTGTTATTGAAAAATATGCACATTCCTTTGGGTTTTCTGTAGTAGATATGTTTTGCGGTCACGGATTGGGAAAAGTGTTTCATGATGAACCAAATGTGATGCATTGCGGTATAAAAGGAACAGGTCCGGTGATGCAAGAAGGGATGTTTTTTACTATTGAACCAATGATAAACATTGGCAAAAAAGAAGCAATTATATTGTCAGACGGATGGACAGCCGTGACCAGAGATAAAACTTTGTCTGCACAATTTGAACATTCAATTGGTGTAACAAAAGATGGCTGTGAAATTTTTACTTTATCACCGCAAAATTTACACAAACCTCCTTATTTTTGAGACTAATATGATAGAACAGCAACATGTAGGACATCGGCAGAGACTTAGGCATCGATTTTTATCTGATATGGGCGAATCTATGCCCGATTATGAATTATTGGAATTGTTACTTACATTTGCTTTACCAAGAAGAGATGTGAAACCGCTTGCAAAAGAGTTGATTGCAAAATTTGGTTCTTTTGCAAAAGTTATAAATGCTCCGCTATATCAGTTGGAAGACGTAAAAGGTTTGACTGAAAATACTATTGCCTTGATAAAGCTTACTGTTGCAACTGCTAAAAGGATGTCAGGTCAAATGCTTAAAAGTGATAATATGCCAATTATAGCTAATTGGGATTATCTGATTGATTATTGTAAAACAACAATGGCATATTTAGATGTGGAAGAATTTAGAGTGTTGTTTTTAGATACAAAACTTAAATTGATTTCCGATTCTTTACTGCAAAGAGGGACAGTGGATCATGTGGTTATTCATCCAAGAGAAGTTGTTAAACAAGTAATTGCCAAAAAGGCGAGTGCGATTATATTATTACACAATCATCCAACAGGTAATGTTGAGCCTTCAAAAGCAGATGTTCATGTAACAAAACAAATACAAGTTGCCTTGGAAACTATGGGCGTTAGCTTGATTGACCATATCATAATTGGTCCGGCTGATGTGTATTCTTTTAAAGAACATCAAATTTTATAAAAAAAACACTTGCAAAAAATAAAAAACTGGGTAGATTATGCAAGAAAGTTGTTCGGGACGTAGCTCAGCTTGGTAGAGCGCTTGCTTTGGGAGCAAGATGCCGTTGGTTCGAATCCAATCGTCCCGACCAAGAAATGCGCTCCTAGCTCAGCAGGATAGAGCAACAGCCTTCTAAGCTGTGGGTCGGGCGTTCGAATCGCCCGGAGCGCGCCATAAAAAAACCACCGTATTGGTGGTTTTTTTATTTTCTGCTTATTTGAAGTACTTAAATTTGACCATATTACCGGGGACAATGTTAAATTTTTCTGTTTGTCCGGCATTTATTTCTAACACGGCCCTAACATCTCCGTTTGAAGATATAATATCTTCAGAGTAGGGGATGGTGTCTTTGGCAATGTGGATTATTTTGCCATTGCTGTCTATAAATATCATATCCAGCGCAATTTTGGTGTTTTGCATCCACATTCCGACCTTTTGAACCGGTAAAATTGAAAATATCATACCTGAATCTGTTTCAAGAATGTCTCTGTTCATTAGTCCAACAGCAAGTTCTTCCGGGGTTTGAGCCTCTTCAACTCTGTATATTACAGAGCCTTTTTGTGTGATGATTTCTAGGTTTTCCAGCTTATTAACGGGTTTTTCTTCTGAACAGCCAAAAAGCAAGGCTATTGCACATATTAAGGATAGTTTTTTATGCATTTTTATCTCCGTTGAATTTGTAATTTATCTTTTTTGGCTGCCATTGAGAAACAATAACAGGTCCGTTTTGAGATAATAAAATCTTTTGTGTGTCTTTGCTTGGGTTGGCATTTTGCAACTTTTCTTCTGAACCAAAGCCGCTAATCATAGAATCCAGACTTATAAGGTTTTTTGCACCTATTATGTAATTTGAACGGTATGAAGAACTGTCTTTTAAAAAATTTATCAGTTTTTGGGTGGTATATGATGCATATTTATTCCAAATACCTTGCAGAAAAATATCTACTTTGTCTGAAAATTTGATTTCAAATGCAGAATTTAACTTAAATTTGCTGAGCAAAAAAGCAATGTTTGGTTCTGAAAATCCGTTTTCTGTGCACATAAATATGCTGGGCATTAGATATGCTTTGTTATTTTGTAATCCGTAGTGGATTTGTGATAATGCCAATAAAGCCTGAAGCTTGTCATTGTCCAGATATATATTTTGTTTTTGGGCTCTTGATATAAACCAGTAGGCCACGTTTAATGCACAATCTGTTGCTGCTATGTTCATTTTTCACCTCTGATGGCATTATATTCCATAATTTATTGTTTTAAAGCATTTTATGCTTGAGTTATAAATTCTATTGCTATATTTATATATTAAATTGATAATTTTTTAGGGTGTATAAAGATGTTTTTAAAATCATTGTCAAAGACAAGCGTATTGCTTTTGTGTGGATTAATTTTGCCAACAGCTTGCTCAACAGCGCAGTTTCCTGAGTATACAGAAGAAGATGAGTTGATGGTTGTGCCACAAAATGAAGATAAAATTCAGCAAAAAACCGAAGATGAAGAAAAAATTTTGGCGGCAAAGACAAAACCTGTGTTTAAGTCTAGTGTAAAAGAAGCTATAAAAGAAGAGAAAGTAAAAAAAGCTGTTGAAGAAGATAAAATTTTGGCAAATGAAGAAGAATACTTTTCTGTTAACTTAAATTCTGATAAAACAGATGTTGATGATTTGTTGTTAGATGTAAATGTTGATAAAAAGGTTGAAAATGAGGTGTTGCTTGCTCATGATGAAAATATGCAAAAGATTACCTCTTTGCCAGAGCCTAAAGAAAATACAAAGGTTGAACTAAAAGAAGATAAACAGGAAGCAGATTTGCCTCAAGATATATTTGTGCCAAGTGTAAGCTATAAGGCTTTGACAGTGTATTTTGATAACGGTACAGATGCTTTATCTGCAGAAAATGTTAGAGAAATTAAAAAAGTTGCAAAAGAAGCAAAAACTAAAGATGCTCTTGTATCTGTGGTTGGACATTCTTCTTCCAGAACAAAAAATACAGATGAAGCAACACACAAATTGGTTAACTTCCAACTTTCTTGGGATAGAGCCTTAAATGTGGCAAAAATATTCAAGAATGCAGGCGTTAAAGATGAAAAAATAATCGTTGAAGCAGCATCGGATAAAGAACCTGCTTATTTAGAAGTGATGCCTGAAGGTGAAAGATTAAACCGTAGAGTTGAAGTATATATCAGCTATTAAAAGGATTTGTAAGTGAATATGTTAAATGACAAATCTTTAAAAGGTAATGTTTGGAGGTTTGTAAATGTAGATGAGAGAAAGGCAGAGTTGATATCGCAAAGGTATCTTCTGCCTTTTGTTGTTGCAAAAATTTTGGCGGCAAAAGATATTGATGTGGATGATATTGCCGGTTTTTTGGATCCTAAAATAGCTACCCAAATGCCGAATCCGTCACTGTTTAAAGATGCCGATAAATTGGCAAACCGATTGGCAGATGCAATTGAAAATAATGAAAAAATTGGCATTATAGGTGATTATGATGTGGACGGTGCAACTTCTACTTCTTTAATGCGAAAGTTTTTGGAATATAACGGAGTTGAGCCGTTAATTCATATTCCAACCCGAGATGAAGGTTACGGACCAAGCATTAAGGCAATTGATGAATTTTTGCGCGAAGGGGCAACTTTGCTGATTACTTTAGACTGTGGAACAACAGCTTTTGAGCCTTTAGAATATGCAACAAATCATAAAGCAGATGTGTTGGTTATTGACCACCACGAAGCAGAAACAAAATTGCCAAATGTGTTTGCTTTGGTTAATCCGAAACGTTTGGATGAAACACAAGAGTATGGTTTTTTGGCCGCAGTCGGTGTTGTGTTTTTAATGTTGGTGGCTATTAATCGTCAGTTGAGAGAAAGAAACTTTTATGTAAAGAAAAATATCTCTGAACCACCTTTAATGCAGTGGTTGGATTTGGTTGCTTTGGGAACTGTATGTGATGTGGTGCCATTGAGGAAATTGAACAGAGCATATGTTAAACAAGGATTAAAAGTTGTGGCAAGCAGAAATAATAAGGGGATAAAAGCCTTAAGTGATATTGCCGGCTTGAATTATTTGCCTAATGCTCATAGTTTGGCGTTTGTTTTGGGCCCAAGAATTAATGCTTGCGGAAGAGTGGGAGATGTGGATTTCGGACACAGATTATTGTGCTGTCAAGATGATATTCAGGCTCTTGCTTTGGCAGAAAAATTGAACAATTTTAACGAAAACAGAAAAGAAATTGAAGCCTATGTTCTTTTGCAAGCCAAAGAAATGTTGGAAGCAAATGCACAAAAATATCCAATGTGTTTTGTTTACGGAAAAGACTGGCACCAAGGTGTGATAGGAATTGTGGCCGGAAGACTTAAAGAAACCTACAATCTGCCTGCTTTTGTAATGTCTGTGGAACAAGATGAAGTAAAGGGCTCTGCGAGATCTGTGGAGCAGATTGATTTGGGGGCCTTGATAATTGCAGCAAAAGAAAAAGGATTATTGCTTCATGGCGGAGGACACCATATGGCAGCCGGTTTTTCTTTGACAGAAGAAAAAATTCCGTTGTTTTATGAATTTGTAGGCCAATATATTGAAGCAAAATTAAAAGACAACAAAATTGAAACAACACTTGATGTTGATGTGGTGTTGGATGTGGCCGGTGCAAATTTGGATTTGGCAGAAAAGTTGGCTTTGTTAGAGCCTTTTGGTGCCGATAATAAAGAACCTTTGATAATGTTAGATAATGTTCGCATAATAAAGCCTTTGTTGGTGGGAAGCGGACATGTTCGGTGCTTTTTGGTATCTGACAACGGAGCTCAGCTAAAAGCAATGGCTTTTAAGTGTGCGGATAATGATTTGGGAATGGCGTTGTTGAATGCAGAAACAAAAAGATTTGACGTGTTGGGAAAATTAAAAGTTGATACATGGCAAGGAAAAAATTCAGTCCAATTTATTGTGGAAGATGCAAGGATAAAGTAAATGATGAGTAAGGATATTGTAAAACAAAGAGCAAAAAGAATTAAAAAAATAAGAATTATTCGTGAAAGTAAGGTATTCTTAAAATTAGGTGCAAAAATAAGAGCATATTTGTTTACCGGTATTTTGGTTACAGCTCCGGTGGCCATTACTTTTTATATGGCTTATGAGTTTATTTTGTTTGTGGACAGAATGGTAAATGATGCCATTGTTCAAGAATGGAATTTGCAAAAATATGTGCCTATGACAATACCCGGTATCGGTTTATTGATTTTAATTATTTTTCTTATTTTGGTGGGAATGTTTACTGCCGGATTTTTAGGCAAGTTTATTGTTCGTTTGGGAGAATGGGTGGTATTTAAAATACCATTGGTTTCCAGTGTATATTCTTTGTTAAAGCAGGTTTTTGAGACATTTTTTTCAAATAAAAATCAGGCATTTACCAGAGTGGTGATGTTGCAATATCCACGAAAAGGAGTTTGGGTTTTGGCTTTTGTCAGCACAGATACACAAGAGTTTGTAACCGATAAACTGTCCGGTGAAAAAATGATAAACGTTTATGTGCCGACAACACCAAACCCAACATCAGGTTTTTTGTTGTTCGTGCCGGAAAAAGATACAATACCCGTGGATATGAGTGTGGAAGAAGCACTTAAATTTATTATATCTTGTGGTATTGTGGAACCAAAACCGATGAAAAATTCAAAAAAAGTGATAAAAAAATCTTGATTATTTTTTTTATTTAATATAAAAAGCAAGCAAATGTGTTGCGGCCGTGGCGAAATTGGTAGACGCGTAACGTTGAGGTCGTTATGAGCTAAGCTCATGGAAGTTCAAGTCTTCTCGGCCGCACCATTGTTCTTTAACAGTCTATGAGTGCTTGATGGTTTATTAATTTTTTATGTTGGTGAAAGGAGTAGAGATGGCTTCTAGAAAACAATCAAAGTCTTTTCATCAGAAAAAAAACTATCGCAAAAAAAAATATAAACAAACTCTGGGACTGGCTCCTGAAATTGTAAGTTCTGTTAAATGCGCTCTGCAAGAGGACGATTTTGTGCATATTCGTAAACTGGTTGAAGGTTTGGACGAATATGATTTGGCAAAACTTATTGAAAGCCTTAACTGGAGAATGCGAGGCCGATTTGTTAAAATTTTGGGAAAAGCAATATCGGCAGAAGTATTTCCGGAACTAAACGAAGTTGTTCAAGAACAGGTTATTGAGTCTTTGGATGAAGAACAAATTGTGGAAATTGTAAATAATTTGGACTCTGATGATGCTGTTGAAATTCTTGAAAATTTGGATGATGAAGAACAAAAAAGCATTATTGACCAACTGGAACCAGAATTAAAATATCAGGTCGTTTCTTCTTTAAATTATCCGGAAGATTCTGCAGGTCGTATAATGTCCAGAGAATATGTGTTTTTAGAAGATAATATGACAGTTGCTCAGGCTAAAGCATATTTGTTGGAGGCAAAAAATTTGCCGGAAGAGTTCTATAATATATGTATAACAGATAAACATTTGCATCCGACAGGACAGGTTTCTTTGGATAAATTGGTGGTGGCAAAGTCAAATGTGAAGTTGGCAGATATTATGGATTGTGAAATTATTCCGATTGATGTGGAAACAGACCAAGAGGAAGTGGCAAACATGTTTAGAGAATATGGTTGGAAGTCTGCCATGGTGGTGGATAACAAGTGTCGCTTGATTGGTGTGATTAACATTGATGACATAGTGGATATTATTCACGAAGAAGCAACAGAAGATATTATGCATATGTCAGGTGCGGATGAAGGTGATGTATATAAATCTCCGGTGGCAATTTTTAAGTCAAGAGTATGGTGGCTTATTACAAATTTGGTGGCAACAATTGTGGCAGCTTTTGTTGTGAGCGGTTTTCAAGATGTTATTGCCCAAGTTTCAGTCTTGGCAGTGCTGATGCCGATTGTGGCTTCTATGAGCGGAACAACAGGAAATCAGACCTTGGCGGTGGTTGTAAGAGCGTTGGCAACAAAAGAAATTACTTCGGCAAATACTTTCAGAATGATATTAAAAGAATTTTTGGTAGGAATAATGAATGGTGCATTGTTTGCCGGATTGATTGCATTAGTGGTTTATTTTTGGTTTCCGGATAAATTGATGATTAGTTATATTATTGCCGTGGCAATGGCGCTTACATTGATTATTGCTTCTTTGTCCGGCATTTTAATTCCGCTTACTTTAAATAAATTTAAAATTGATCCGGCAATTTCTTCCGGTGTTTTCTTGATTGCAATTACTGATTCATTTGGTTTCTTTATTTTTTTGGGGTTGGCAAAATTATTGCTCTTTAAATAAAAAAATCGCTGGCTTTATTATATAAATGCATTATATAATGCAACAAGTTTAATATGGAGAATATAATGTTAATCGGTTCTTTAACAGCACTTGTAGTTATTGCATTAGATCAGCTGTCTAAATTTTTGATGCTTTCTAAAGTGTTGCATGATGTGTATTTTATTTCTTTTAATCCTTATTTTAATTTGGTTAGGATGTGGAACACTGGAGTATCTTTTTCAATGTTCAATGATTATGGAAATTTAGGTAGGTATTTGCTCATAGTATTGGCTTTGTTAATTGTATCCGGTTTGTTGTGGTGGATGAAAAAAGAACAAAACAAACTGATTGAAGTGTGTCTTGGATTTATTATTGGCGGTGCAATCGGGAATGTAATAGATAGAATAAGATATGGTGCGGTGTTTGATTTTTTGGATTTTTCATATAACGGATATCATTGGCCGGCATTTAATGTGGCAGACAGTTTTATTTGTGTGGGCGCAATTACAATTATTGTTCATAGTATAGTTGCAGGCATAAAAAAAGGAAAATAAATGAAAAAAATATGTTTGTTAATTCTTTGTATGTTTTTGGCGGTGTCTTGTTCTAAAGCCAGTCAACAAAAATTGGGAATTATCAAAAATTCTCCAAATGAGGCAGAAGTTCCTTGCGGGAAAGCTTTACAAATTCCGTCAGAATATAAAAGTCAGATAATTCTGAAAGATTTGCCAAATCATAAATTTGAAGCTTTGTCCGAGGAAGAAAAGGCAGATATTATTGCTCCTAACGGTTTGTTTGAATTGGTACCTGAAAGCAAATGAAAAAAACATTTCTGATTATACTGATTTTTTTATGTATGGCACAAGAAGTTCATGCAAAGTTGTTTAATGCCAAAGAATTTATGTTGGATAACGGATTAAGGGTTGTTGTTATAGAAAACAACAAGGCTCCGATTATAGAACATAGATTAGTGTATAAGGTAGGGGCAATTGATGAATCTGAGCAAAAGGCAGGATTAGCTCATTTGTTGGAACATTTGATGTTCAAAAAAACAAAAAAAATATCAAATTTTAATCAGTTAATGCAGCACCACGGAGTGGAGTTTAATGCTGCAACAGGATATGATTTTACGGCTTATTATGCTTTTGCAGATATTTCAAAACTGGAAATGATTATGCTTTTGGAAGCAGACAGAATGAAAAATTTGGCGTTTGATGAAAAAGATTTGGAAAATGAAAAAAATGTGGTGTTGCAGGAAAGAAAACAAGTGGTGGAAAATTCTCCGGATTATTTGTTTGATGAAAGTTTTGATAAAATTTTGTGGCAAAATCATCCATATGCAAAACCAATTACCGGTACAGAAGACACAATAAATAACATAAGCAAAGAAGATGTGTATGATTTTTATGAAAGATATTATAACCCTAAAAATGCTGTGTTGGTTTTGGCAGGAAATATAACTGAAGATAAGGCAAATGTTTTGGCTCAGAAATACTATGGTAAAATAAAAAACAATGGGCAGAAAAACAATAATCAGTTTGAAAATGTTACTCCAGTTACTGCTGAGCTTAATATGAAACTAAAAAACATTTATCAACCCAAATTGTTGTTTAAAAGCGCAATAAAAACAGAAGATATTTATCCGTTTATTTTATTGTCACAGTTTTTGGGCGGTGGAGAAACTTCTTATTTGTATAAAAATTTGGTATCAAAACATAAAAAAGCTGTATCAATAAATGCTTATTTTGATGCGTTTGCCAGAGGGACTAAACAATTTGTTTTGACAGCCGTTCCGGTGAACGGAGTTGAATATAATGAATTAAAAGAAGAGATAATCAGAGAAATATCTAAGGCTATGAAAAGTTTATCGCAAGAGCAGCTTGAAAAAGAAAAGAAAAAAGCTGTTGCCGGTTTGATATATTTGAGTGATAACCCACAAGACGCTGCACAAATTACAGGATATTTGGCTTCTACAGGTTTTTCTTTGGAACAAATTGAAAATTATGCTGAAGAAATTAAAAAAGTTACTTTACAACAACTAAAAGATGCTTCTGAAAAACTGTTGACTGGCTCTGCAAATGTATGGGGATTTTTGCAAGGAGAAAATAATGAATAAAAAACACATAAAATATTCAATTGTTTTTTCCATTGTCTTAATTTTATCTCTTGAGATTGCTTATCATTTTTTCTTTAAACTTAATCCAGAAGATGTTTTGGAAAAATCAATTTTAAATGAAACTGCTTTTAATGTAACTACAAAAAAGGTTATTTCAGATAAACACAAAATAAAAGCCTTTTTGATTGAAGAAAATACAAATCCTATTATTACAATTGATTTTATGTTCAAAAATGGCGGAAAAATTGCAGATAAAAAAGATAAATCAGGCACAGCTAATTTGTTGGCAATGTTGCTTACAGAAGGGGCTGGAAAGTATGATGCTCAGAGTTTGAAAGAATTACTTGAAGAAAATGCAATTGTTTTAAGTTTTGACGCAACAGATGATGATTTTGAAATTTCGGTAAAAACAACAAGTGATAATCTGTTAAAAACATTGGATGTTTTAAAGAAAATTTTATATGAACCGAGATTTGAAAGAAAAAATTTGCTTCAGAAAAAAGCAGAGTTGTTTTTGCTTTTAAATAAACAAAAAGAAAACCCATTTAGTCAACTTAATTTGGCTTTTAGAAAAGAGTTTTTTGGCAATCATCCTTATGCAAAAAACCCTATAGGAAATAAAGAAGATATTGAAAATTTGACGGCTGCAGATTTAAAAGATTTTATGCGTATGGCTTTTGCAAAAGATAATCTGATTTTGTCTTTTGCCGGTGATATTGATGAAAATACAGTAAAATTTGTGGCAGATAATTTGTTTGCCAATTTGCCGGATAAAAATATGCTTACATCAAATGCTAAACCTCAAATTAAATTTGATAATTCTTTGAAAAATATAAAGTTTGATTCTGCCCAAGTGTTGGTTACGTGGGCAATGCCTTCTGTGGCAAGACTTGATAAAGATTTTTATCCTTTGTATATGGCAAATGATATATTAGGCGGAAGCGGACTTAATTCTAAACTTGCTGAAAATGTGAGAGAAAAAAATGCCCTATCTTATAGTGTTTATACTTATATGGCAGATAAAAGTTTGGTAAATTTAATTGTTGGGGCGGCATTTACAACGCCTGATAAATATCCGCAGATGATTGAAGAAATTGAAAAAACGTATAAAAATTTCTATGAAAATAAGCTAACAGAAAAAGATTTGGAAAACGTAAAAAACAATCTGATTTCATCTTTTAATTTGCGCTTTGCGTCTTTAGAAGAGATGGCAAAAATGTTGACTTATATGCAAAAAGAAAATTTGGGATCAGATTTCTTGCAAAAAAGAAATGATTATGTTAGAAAGGTTACATTGGATCAGGTAAATGATGCTGTGGCAAAGTTTATGGATTTTGAACAAAAAACTATGATTGTTATCGGAGAAAAAAAAATGATGTTCTTGTCAACAAAAAACAGAATCTGGAAAAAACTGGAAAAAAATGCCAGAAAAATGAAGTCCATCCATATGAGGGAAATGTTTGCAAAAGATGCTGTCAGAGCAAAAAGATATACTCTTAATTTGGAAAATATGTGGTTTGATTTTTCAAAAAACATTGTTGATGATAAAACAATGAAATATCTGTTTATGTTGGCAAAAAAATCCGGAGTAAGCGAAAAAATCAGCCAAATGTTTAATGGTGAAAAAATAAACGTGACCGAAAACAGAGCAGTGCTACATGTGGCTTTGAGAAATGTTGAAAATACTCCGATTTATGTGGATGGAAAAAATGTTATGCCTCAAATAAATGAGGTTTTGGATAAAATGAGAGCCTTTAGTGAAGCTGTTCGTTTGGGAACTTTTAAAGGTTATACAGGAAAAAAACTTACCAACATTGTAAACATTGGAATAGGCGGTTCTGACTTGGGACCGGTAATGGCTACCGAAGCTTTGAAAAAATACTGGCAAAAGGGAATAAATTGTTATTTTATTTCTAATATAGATGCAACAAATTGTGTGGAAGTTTTGGAAAAATGTAATCCTGAAGAAACGTTGTTCATTGTTTCTTCAAAAACATTTACAACAATTGAAACTTTAACAAACGCAAAAACGTGTAGAAAATGGTTGATAGATGCGTTGGGAGAACATGCGGTTGCCAAACATTTTGTGGCTGTTTCTACAAACGCAAAAGAGGTAGAAAAGTTTGGTATTGATGTATCTAATATGTTTGAGTTTTGGGATTTTGTCGGCGGAAGATATTCTATGTGGTCTGCAATAGGTCTTTCCGTTGCAATTGCAATAGGTATGGATAATTTTGAAAAAATGTTAAAAGGTGCCCATGCAATGGATATGCACTTTAAAAATACCGAACTGCCGTATAACATACCCGTAATTATGGCTTTGCTTGGTGTGTGGTATAATAACTTTTTTGGATATCACAGATATGCTGTAATTCCTTATGATCAGTATTTACATCGTTTGCCGGCATATTTGCAACAGCTTGATATGGAAAGTAACGGTAAAAGCGTGTCTTTGGATGATAAGTTTATTAAATATGCAACAGGACCGGTTTTGTTTGGTGAGCCGGGAACAAACTCTCAGCATTCTTTCTTCCAGCTTTTGCATCAAGGAACAGAACCTACACCGGTTGATTTTATTGTGCCGGTAATTTCTCATAACGAAGTTGGTGTGCATCAAGAACTTTTGCTTTCTAATGCGTTGGCTCAGTCAGAAGCTTTGATGATGGGTAAAACTACCAAAGAAGTGGTACAGCAGATGAAAGATAAAGGAATACCAAAAGAAAAAATTGATTTCTTGAAAAAATATAAAACATTTGCAGGCAACAGGCCGTCAAATACAATTTTGATTAAAAAGTTAGATCCATATTCTTTGGGAATGTTGTTGGCAGCTTATGAACACAAGGTGTTTGTTCAGGGAGTTATTTGGAATATCAATTCTTATGATCAATTCGGTGTGGAACTCGGTAAAGAAATGGCTACACAGATTTTGCCGGAAATTAAAGGAGATGAATATCCAAAAAATCACGATGCATCTACAATTTCTTTGATTAAACAAATTAGAAAAATCAGAAAGTAATTGTAAATGACCATCAGAATTTTACCAGATAATCTTATTAATCAAATAGCCGCAGGTGAGGTTATTGAAAAACCTGCCTCGGTTATAAAAGAACTGGTAGAAAACGCTATTGATGCTAATGCTTGTAATATAAAAATAAAATTGCAATCAGGGGGTAAGAATCTTTTACTTGTTTCTGATGATGGTAAGGGGATGTCTAAAGAAGAGCTTGGCTTGTGTGTGGAAAAGCATGCAACTTCAAAGCTTGAAACAAATAATCTTTTTGATATTAAATTTTTGGGCTTCAGAGGTGAGGCTTTGCCTTCAATAGCTTCTGTGGCAAGAATGCAAATTTGTTCTAAAAAAGATGGTGAAGATGCCTATAAAATACAAGTTAACGGCGGAATAAAACAAGAAGTTGAACCATGTGCCGCAAATAAAGGAACCACGATTGAAATAAGAGATTTATTTTATACAACACCGGCAAGATTAAAGTTTTTGAAATCAGATGCTGCAGAAACAGCTCAATGTGTGGATATGGTAGAAAAAATTGCTTTGGCAAATCCGCATATATCCTTTGTGTTAGAAGATGAAAACTCTAAAAAAGTAAATTTGCCGGCAGAAAACGGTGATTTGTTTGATGCCAGATTAAAACGTATTGCTGCGGTATTGGGAAAAAGCTTTTATGAAAATTGTGTGCCTGTTAATGTGCAAAGAGAAAACGTGAAAATTAGCGGATATGTGGGGTTGCCGACATATAATAAGGCAAATTCTTTGTCACAATTTTTATATGTCAATAACCGTCCGGTAAAAGATAAGCAGTTGACAGGTGCTATCAGGGCAGCATATCAGGACCTTATTCCGCATGGAAGATTTGCCGTGTGTGTTTTGTTTATTGATGTTGATCCGGCAGAGGTGGATGTGAATGTGCATCCATGTAAAGCAGAGGTTAGATTTTTAAATCCGAGTTTGGTTAGAGGGATGATAATCTCTAAAATAAAATCGGTACTAAATTTTGCATCTCAAAAATCTGTACAAAATGATAATCTGACAGATTTGTTGTTAAAACAGACACCTCAACATCATATAATGGAGGGACAACTGTCTTCTTTGATGATAAAAGAAGAGAATCTTACAACCAAACTTACACCAACTTTCAAAGAGATAGAACACAATCTTTCAGCAAAGGTTGAGGTTTTAGAAAACCAACCAGATGTGCAAAATGTTGGTTTTTTGGGAATTGCAAAAGCACAATTGCATGAGACATATATTGTTTCTGAAACGCAAGATAGTGTAATAATTATTGATCAGCATGCCGCACATGAAAGAATTGTGATGGAAAAAATGATGGAAGCGTACCAGTCTAAGCCGGCATCGCAGTTGCTTTTAATACCGGAAATTATTGAGCTATCTGCTTTGGAAAAAACTTCTATTCTGGCGATTGCCGAGCAATTACAAAAACTTGGATTGGTGGTTGAGGATTTTGGAATTTCTGCTGTTATGGTAAGAGAAATTCCGGCATTGATAACTGGTGCAAATATAAGCGATTTGGTAAAAGATATTGCACAGGAAGCTTGTGAGTGGCAAAAAGATTTTTCTTTGACGCAAAAAATTCATAATGTGTGTGCTACAATTGCATGTCATGGCTCTGTAAGAGCAGGCAGATCGCTTAATTTTGAAGAAATGAATAAACTTTTGCGCCAAATGGAGCAGACCATGCATTCGGGGCAGTGCAATCATGGTCGGCCCACATATGTAGAGTTAAAGCTTAAAGATATAGAAAAACTCTTTTTACGTTAAGAAATGTATGGGTTTTTATCTTTTATTTCTTTAACTTTTGCGTTTCTGATTATAATAAGCTGTTCAATTTTTTCTGCAATTTCATTGGTCTGTTCTTCATCTCTTAGTCTTTGAATTTGAGATGTAAGCGGGTCAACTTCTGAAATATAGAGTTGTTTACGTGCAAATTCTATTTCTTGATTTATCATTTCTGTGTTTTTTTGCGGTTCTTGTCCTTTGAAATATCTTTTGCCGTCAAAACCGAAAACAATTTGATTTTCTGTTTGCAAAGACAGTCCTAAAGATTCTGCAATTTTTTTGTTTGGTGTTGAACGTCCAATTGTTCCATCTTCTAAAATTTCATAATAAACCATTATATTTCTCCCTCTGCATATATAAATCTAAAACTAGCACTGTTAATGTCTGCTGTATATATTTCTATTTCATCTCCTAATTTTGCAGGGACATAGGTGTTTATTCCATATCCTCTTGTTGTTCCGGCAGGGGATTGTCCTGCAATGCTTGATGTTTTGTTTGTCAATGTTATAACCCCACCAGCAGCAGAGGCACTACCGCCAGCCCTTAAAAAACCATTTGCAGGAGCTATATATGTTTCTCCTGAAGTAAGAACCAAATCAACATAATTATCACTTGGGAAGGAAAAAGAAGAAATTGTTTTTTTTGTTTCCGAGCTTATGTTAGATAAGTCTGAGAAAGCAAAATCCTGATAACAGAGCCCATCTTGTCCAACGCTTAATGCTTGTCCTATATTACCTATGGAAATTTTTGTAGGTGTTCCGTTTTCTCCGCCAACAATTAAATCTCCGTTTTGTTCCATGGGGTTGAATAGTGTTTTTGCCGCTGCATCTTTTGCGCTTTGAGCTGCCTGTGAGGCAATTTCTGCAGATTGGATGGCAAGTTGGCTCTGATTTGTTACCGAATTTATGATATTGCTGAAGTTTTCTTTGGAATTTACCAGTTTTGTGCCATCATCATTCCAAATTAAAGCTTTGCCACCACTTGGCTGAGGAATGGTTAAATCTGATGCATTTGCCTGTGGCTCTAATATCAAAGAGCGTTTTTGTGTATCTGAAAGTTGTTTTATGCAAGCAACCTGATAATCAAATTCTTCATTTAATACTCTGGCATGTAAAGCTCCACCTTCATAAAAATGAGATTTGCGGTTTGGGCTAAGTTCCCTTATTAATGTAATAAAACAACCTTCTGCCGGGGCTGTGTTAAATGTAACAGTGGCAGTGGATTCTTGCGTTTTTGTAACAGAAAAATTTTCTGTTTGTTTGATGTTGTCTAAATAAACAACAACATCTTCTGTTGAAAATATCTGAAACGGAAAAGCAAAGGTTGTAAGCTTGCCGTCTCCGATAAACTGTATTCTGGTTGTGTTTGACATATGTCTCTCCTTTAAAATAAAACCAGCATATACCAAAAGGTATATGCCGGATTGTTTAAATCTGCAGAATTATTCAACTCCAAGGTGCTCAGAGTTACTTGTGTTTGGTGTATGTATGTGATATTTAAAAATAGAGCTGATTAATTCTGTTAGGAAATATATCTTATTTTAGGAAAAAAATCAAGATTATTTTTTTTGAGGTGTGAATAACTTGAAATAATGTCTTATGTTATTATATATAAAATGTCTTCTTATTAGAGCAATAAAGGATTTCATTTTATTGTCGTAAGTTTAACCTATGTATTCCGGGATAAATCTTTTAAGAAGATTTTTTAGAAGAGGCGGTATGATGAAGATGATGATATGCCGCAAAAAAACTCCACTTTCATTTTTGCGATAGTAAGCTTGGTGAAAAGTATCCCCGACAAAGTAAGTTCTTTGTCGGGGGATTGGAGTTTAACAACAAAAAATTATTCATCCATAGGGGGCATTTCTGCACCATCTAATGTGGTGGTTAAATGTCCTGCGTCTGCTCTGATTTTTTGTTCTATTTCTTCGGCAATTTGAGGATTTTCTCTTAAATAATTTTTGGCATTTTCTCTTCCTTGGCCAAGTTTGTCTCCTTTATAGGCAAACCAAGCTCCTGATTTTTCAATAATTCCGGCTTTTACGCCCAAATCAATAAGTTCTCCCATTTTGGAAATGCCTTCGCCATACATAATGTCAAAGTCAACAACCTTAAATGGAGGGGCAACTTTATTTTTAACAATTTTTACTCTTGTTTGAGAGCCAATAACATCTTCTTTATCTTTTATGGCGCCAATTCTTCTGATGTCCATTCTGACAGATGAGTAAAACTTAAGAGCATTACCGCCTGTTGTAGTTTCCGGATTGCCAAACATAACACCGATTTTCATTCTGATTTGGTTAATAAAGATAACCATTGTTTTTGAACGAGATACGGTTGCGGTAAGTTTTCTTAGGGCTTGACTCATTAAACGAGCTTGAAGTCCCATATGGCTGTCTCCCATTTCGCCTTCAAGTTCTGCCTTTGGAACAAGCGCAGCAACAGAGTCTACAACTAAAACGTCTATTGCGCCTGACCTTACTAAAGTATCTGCAATTTCAAGAGCTTGTTCACCGGCGTCAGGTTGAGAAATGAGCAAATCGGCAATGTTTACTCCGATTTTCTTTGCATATGAAGGGTCAAGAGCATGTTCAGCATCTACAAATGCGCATGTTCCGCCATTTTTTTGAGCCTGTGCAATAACACTTAAAGCAAGTGTAGTTTTACCGGAGCTTTCAGGACCGTAAATCTCAATGATTCTGCCTCTGGGAAGTCCGCCGATACCAAGAGCGATGTCAATGCCCAATGAACCGGTAGAAATTGCTTCAATATCTACGTTTGTGTCTTGTCCCAATCTCATAATAGAACCTTTGCCAAATGCTCTTTCTATTTGGCTTAAGGCTGCTTCAAGTGCTTTGTTTTTTTCCATATTATATTCCTTCAGTAGTTTTGTATGAACTCAATATGTTCTATTTTTGTTCTATTGTCAATAACTATTTTTTATTTTTTTGTTTTATTTTGTTTGTCTCTGTTTTTTCAAGATTTTCTTCTTTAAATTCTCCAAGAGCAGAGGTGATTACCGCTCCAAAAATAACAACTGCCCACATACAATACATCCATACAAGTAAAATGGGTAGAGTGGCAAGCGCTCCGTAAAGAGTTTTATACATTGCTCCGTTTATGACAATGGTTTTGAAAAATGTGCGCAGAACACTTAATAAAATTACGGCAATAATGCTACCGGTCATAGCGTGTAAAATGTTTACTTTTCTGTTGGGAACCAACATATATACCAAAATAAGGAATAAAATGGTTAAAATGTTTGGAAGTGCGAGTCTGAAAGCACTGGTGTTTACTAACTCTTGTGGCATCATTTGAATGTAACCTCTGAGTGATAAAGCAGCACCCAACAAAAGTGGTCCGAGAGTTATAACTGTCCAATAAAGGGTTATTTTTGTGGTTAATCTACGGGCTTTGGTTACTTTGAATATGAAGTTAAAACTGTTTTCAATGGTAGATAACATTAATATGGCGGTGATTGCCAAACCAACAACTCCAAGTGTGGTTAAACCACTGGTGGCGCCAATGAAACTGTTGAAATATTCTTCTATCTCATTTCCGATGTCAGGAGTAAAAGCAGTAAGTAAAAAGCTTTGTAGCTGGTCTCTGACATTGGAAAAAACCGGAAATGCGGAGAAAATGGCTAATCCAATGGCAAATAACGGAACCAGCGCTATTAAAGAAGTATAACTTAAAGAAGAGGCAACCCTTAAAATTGTATCGCTTTTGGTGCGTGCTATCAGAAATAAAGTAAATTTTTTAAAGGTATTCAGTCTGCTATAAAGTTTTTGTTGTATTGTCATGTTTCACCATAAAAAAATGTTTACAAACGAAGATATATTATTTAATCTACATCAAATTAATTTATATTGAATTATAGTAAATTGCAAAGGAAAATATAAAGATGACAACAGTCAATCATTTTTTGGCACAAAAAAGAGGCCTGATTATGGGAGTGGCCAATGAAAAATCTATTGCTTGGGGAATTGCAAAGGCTTTGGATAAGCAAGGGGCGGAAATGATATTTACCTATCAAAATGAAGCCTTGCTCAAAAGAATTGAACCTTTAACTGCCCAGTTGAGCAAAAAAACAGATTTGATTGAATGTGATGTAACTTCTTCTCAAAGTATTAAAGATTGTTTTGATCTTGTTGAAAAAAAATTTGGAAAAATTGACTTTGTGGTTCATGCAATTGCTTTTTCTGACAGAAACGAATTAAAAGGAAAAACAATTGATACAACTTTGCAAAACTTTACAAATACCATGCATATTTCTTGCTATTCTTTTTTAGAAGTTTGTCAATGTGCAAAAAATGTGCTCAATGACGGAGCAAGTATTGTAACTTTGTCTTATTTGGGTTCTCAGAGAGCTGTGCAAAATTATAATATAATGGGAGTGGCAAAAGCTGCTTTGGAGGCTGCAGTAAGATATGCGGCTGTGGATTTTGGAGCAGATAACATAAGAGTAAACGCAATTTCTGCAGGTCCGATTAAAACTTTGGCAGCAGCAGGAATTGGAGATTTTAGAAAAATGTTACACCTGAATGAAAAGGTTGCGCCGCTTAAAAGAAATGTGACACAAGAGGAAGTGGGAAATTGTGCAATGTTCTTGATTTCTGATTTGGCTTCTGCAATAACAAAGTCGGAGGCCAAGCGGTCTTAGGAAGACAAGTCCAAACAGCAACTCCTTGGCTCACAGAACGACATGGCTACGATCCGACTTCCTGAATGAAAAGGTTGCGCCGCTTAAAAGAAATGTGACACAAGAGGAAGTGGGAAATTGTGCAATGTTCTTGATTTCTGATTTGGCTTCTGCA
>JAZNSB010000009.1:0-31485 GCA_045590955.1 Alphaproteobacteria bacterium
AAATATGGGTACTCATAAACGTTTATATTGTTCTTTCCGCTACCGATATTTACACCTTCTTTAAATATGCCGTGGAAATCAGACCCACCGGAAATAAGCATTTTTTCTTCTCTTGCAAAATCTGCCATCATCCGTCTTTGAACAAGAGTGTGTTCTGCATGAAAAGCTTCTACCCCCTTTAATCCGCATTTTTTTAAGTATTTAATTTTATTGAAAAGATCATCCTTACTCAGCTCTTTTGTTAACCACGGATGTGCCCAAAAACTTAATCCTCCGGCTTCTTTTATAATTTTAATGGCTTCTTGAGGCAAACATCCTGTTTTTGGTCTTTTAACTGAAGTAACATATTTTACTGCTGTAGCCTTGCTATCAACCAAAGACTGTTCCAACAGTTTATTTATTATGCACAGTGATGTTATACTTCCTTTTGATTCCTTATGCAAAAAATCAAGTGTTAAATTGATATTGTGTTTTGTTCGCAAGTGCTCTAAAATAATTTCCATAGAGGCATGTCTGGAAACTCTGTTTGAAGAGGCAAGTTCTTCTATTTTTTTGAAGTCTTTAATAAATAAACCCAAAATGTGTATTTTTTTACATTCCGCATCATGACAAGAAAATTCTACCCCGTTAATAAACTCTAAATTTTCTTCTTTTGCCTTTTTTGCTGCTTCTTCTAAACCAGATATATTGTCATGGTCTGTTAAAGCCAGAGCTTTAAGATTTTCTTTTTTTGCTAAAGATACAATCTCTGACGGAGATAATGACCCGTCAGAGAATGTGCTGTGTGTATGTAAGTCTGCATATTCCATTTATTTAAATATCTACCAACGTTTGTAACATTTCATTAATCACGGTAAAAGAATTTGCATTTGAAGAATACGCTCTTTGAACCAAAATTAAATCTGAAAATTCTGTAGCTAAATCAACAGTAGAGCGTTCTAATGCTCCGGCAACAATAAATTCATCTGTTTTATCCGAATCCCAATAGCTTATTTCTCCTGCTGCGATATTATATTCAAACAACGTTCCATCAACAGCGGTTAAACTGTTTGGTGAGCGAAATGACGCAAGCCCCAGTCTGGCCAAAGGAATGACTTTTCCGTTTGAATATGTTGAAGAGATTACACCGCTGTCTTCTATTTTTGTTGATTGCAACGTTCCGGAAGGAGCGCCGTTTTGGACAAGTGAAGTAATGGCACTTGAACCGCTGAACTGTGTCATTTTTGATATGTCTACATTAACAGAATTGTTGCCTGAACCATCTTTCCATGCAACATTAATGTCAAAAGTTTTTGGCCCAACAATTTCTCCGTTAGGAGAAAAAATCACCCTTCCTCCTCCGCTAACTGCAGCCTTATCACTAACAAAAGTTACGTCCCAAGCATTTTCCATGTCTTCTATTTTGCTAAACAACATGGTTACTGTTTCTCCGTCATTTTCCGGACCGTAAACCAACAAATTATAACTACTGCTATCAACTCCGGTTGCAGGAACATTTGCCGTTATTTTTATTTGGGTTGTAGCAACAGATTTTACGTCACCCGCAGGTGAAATGCCGATATTGCTTAAAGTGCTTTCAAAAGTTCCGTCTTCAAGAGCTTTATATCCTTGAACATATAAACCGGAATGGTTAACCAGTAACGGATTGTTAGATATATTAGAAACATCAAACTGCCCGTCTCTGCTATAATATCTGTTACCAACATCATCGTCTAATATGAAAAAGGCGTTGCCGTTACCGCTGATTGCGGCATCATAATTATTTGATGTGTTTTGAATGATACCCTGTGCGCTGATATTTACTCTGTCATATATACCAACCCCATGGACATCTGCTCTGGAAGAATACTTTGAAGACGAACTGTTGCCATCCGAATTTTTAACAACCGGGTTTGATCCCAGCAATGTATAAAACATGGTGTCTGTTGTTTTATACCCGGTGGTTGTTGAATGAATGATGTTATTTGAAACCTGCGACAATGCATGAGACTGAGCATTCATACCTGTTACGGCAGGAAAAAATAAACCTATTGACATATTATCCCCTTAAAATAAAAATTATAACAACCAGATGCAAAAAGCGTGCCAAAATAAAAATTAACTATTTTCAAGTTTAATTACAAAATTTTTCATTTTTTGCATTTTTTGATGATTTTTATGCATTTTTGTGTATTTTTTTGCATTTTTTTAGCATTTTTTGCTCATTTTTGTTGTTTTTTATTTTTTTTATAATAAACTGTTTTTTAGTTTTAATAATCAGGATTTTAATAAATGAACGAACCTATAGATACTAAAGTAATAAACAAATTGGCAGAAATTTTAGATAAAAACAATTTGTCAGAATTAGAATATGAAGCAAACGGTTGCAGAATATATCTTACAAAAAACAATCAGACAAACATTTTAAATACACCAACGGTATATCCGCCGGAACAAACAATTACACAACCAACCCCTACAGTTTTGCCTAAACAAGAAACAAGCATTTTGCCGGAAAGAAATGTTTCTTTGGATAACAACCCCGACGTGCTGAGATCTCCGTTGGTGGGAGTGGTATATATGGCACCGGATGCAAAATCTAATCCTTATGTAAAACTGGGCGATAACGTTACTGAAGGAACAACCATGTGTTTGGTTGAAGCGATGAAAACTTTTAATCCGGTCAAGGCTCACAAATCAGGAAAAGTGGTTGAAATTATTGCAACAAATGCAAGCCCCGTTGAATATGGCGAACCGTTGTTTATAATAGACTAATACTTTAAATTATTCAGGATGAAAAAATGTTTGAGAAAATACTAATTGCAAATAGAGGTGAAGTTGCTTTAAGAATCCACAGAGCTTGCAAAGAAATGGGAATTAAAACCGTTGCCGTGCATTCAAAAGCTGACGAAAATGCAATGCATGTGCGTTTGGCAGACGAGGCAATTTGTATCGGCCCCTCAAAACCAAGCGAATCTTACTTAAACAAAATGGCAATCATTTCTGCCGCACACATTACCGGAGCAGATGCCATTCATCCCGGATATGGATTTTTATCGGAAAATGCAGATTTTGCACAAATGGTTACAAAACATGGAATTACTTTTATAGGTCCGTCTCCGGAACACATAAAAATTATGGGCGATAAAATTTTGGCAAAAGAAAAAGCAAAAGAAATAGGCTTGCCTTTAATCCCCGGCTCAGGTGCTCTAAAAGATGTTAAAGAAGCTGTTAAATGGGCTAATAAAATAGGTTATCCCGTAATTTTGAAAGCAAAAAACGGCGGTGGCGGTAAAGGAATGAAAATCATACATTCCGAAAAAGAGATGGAACAAGCCTTTGCAACAGCCCGATTAGAAGCAAAATCTTATTTTGGCGACGACACATTGTTTTTGGAAAAATATCTGCAAAATCCTCGTCACATTGAAATACAAATTATTGCAGATAGAGACGGAAACGTTGTTTCTTTGGGAGAAAGAGATTGCTCTATTCAGCGAAATAACCAAAAAATTTTGG
The DNA here is from genome assembly GCA_045590955.1 of Alphaproteobacteria bacterium. Taxonomy (GTDB): domain Bacteria; phylum Pseudomonadota; class Alphaproteobacteria; order RF32; family CAG-239; genus JAZNSB01. Next base: position 3,496 of record JAZNSB010000009.1, read on the forward strand.
AGGAAACCCCTTCTCCGGCAATCAACGCTCAAGAAAGACAAAAACTTTGCGAACTTACCAGAAACGCAATACAAAACTTGGGCTATTACAGCGCCGGAACTGTAGAGTTTTTATATGAAGACGGACAATTCTACTTTTTGGAAATGAACACTCGTTTACAAGTTGAACACCCTGTTACAGAAGCAATTTCCGATATTGATATCGTAAGAGAACAGATTAGAATCGCAAGCGGTTCTACTTTGGGATATTCACAAGCAGATGTTGGCTTGCACGGACACGCAATTGAATGCAGAATAAACGCAGAAAATTCAGAAACATTTTTACCATCACCGGGAAAAATTAAAGAATGGCACGCACCCGGAGGATTGGGGGTGAGAGTTGATTCGGGAATTTATTCCGGTTATGATGTGCCACCGTATTATGACAGTTTAATTGCAAAACTTGTAGTATCAGGAAGGTCTAGAAATGCATGCTTAATGCGTCTGAGAAGGGCTTTGGAGGAGTTTGTGATTGATGGAATTGATACAACAATTCCGCTCCACCAAAAAATTATATCTCAAGCAGAATTTATTGATGGTCAATATGACACTTCTTGGCTGGAAAATTTTTTAAAAAACTAAAAATTTTAACATTTTGAATGTTGATTTTCATAATTTTGCATGCTATCTTTCTTTTCAAATAATTTAAAGGGGAAGAAAGTGAAAAAATTTGTATTTTTTGTATGTTGTTTGGTTATAAATTTTTATGCATCAAACTTATATGCAAGTTATGACTTTGACCCTTTGGAGCCTATAAACAGAGCGGTTTTTAACTTCAACAATCAGTTTGATAAGTATGTTTCTCATCCTGTTACAAGAGGGTACAGAGCGGTAACAACTCCGCAAATCAGAAACTCTGTGCATTTATTTTTACAAAATTTGGGCGAGCTTTTATCTGCTGCAAACCATTTGTTGCAGTTGCAACCGGGGGCAGCAATTAAAAGTGTTGGCAGAGTTGCAATAAATTCAACCTTGGGAATTGGCGGATTGTTTGATGTGGCCGGCGGATGGGGATTAAAGTATGAAGGAACTTCTATTGATGAAACATTAGCATATTACTGCGTGCCAGAAGGTCCTTATTTGGTATTGCCATTCTTAGGCCCATCAACACTTAGAACTGCCACTTCTACCGTGGCAACCGCATATTTAGAACCTTTGGTGCTGGCCGCAAGAAACATTGATTCTGACGGAGACAAAAACACCCTGCTCTATTCTTATGCAGCTTTAACATGGCTTGATGCCAGAAATCAAACCTATGATTTGTTGATGGATTTAGAACAAAATTCTGTAGATTTTTACGCAAATTTGAAGACGACTTATTTACAAAACAAAGCAAAAGCCAAGTCTTTGTGCAAGAACAATAAAGACACACAGCAATCTTATGACTTTGATTTTGACTTTGAAGATGATGCAAATATGGATATGGAATAAAATACGGAGATTATAATGAAAAAATATATTTTACCTTTGCTTATGCTTTCTTTACTGTTTACTAAAACCGCATCTGCGCAATTAGATAAAAAAGCTGAAGATTTTGTAAAGTCTTTGACTCAAAACGGAATTGAAAACATTATTAATGCAAACATTTCTCAAGAAGAAAAGACCAAGAGATTTGAAAAAGTTTTTAATGAATCTTTAGATTTGGATTTTATCGGAAAATTTGTGTTAGGAAAATACTGGAGACAGGCAACTCCTGCTCAGCAGAAAGAATTTTTAAATGCATACAAACAATTTAACATTAAAACATGGTCAAAAAGGTTTGATGAATTTAAAGGTAAACGTTTTGTGTTTACAGGAACAAAAAGTTCAAATTCTAAAAACCAAATTTTTGTAAATTCTCAAGTGCCTATGGAAAATGCTCAACCGGCCTCTGTTGTTTGGAGAATTAGAGAAAACAAGGGACAGATTAAGGTTGTGGACATTATAATTGAAAATGTTTCTTTGGCTATTACCGCAAGAAATGAATATGGCACATTTATAAAAAACAATAATAACTCAATAGATGCTTTAATTAACCATATACAACAAAAAACAAATGACACAGCAAAATAAAAAATCAAAAAAACAAGTTCGTTTTGAAAAAGAAGCAAAAGCATTGCAAAAAAACTTGGTAAAAAGAAAAAAACAAATTCAAGCAAGAAAACTTTTGAAAGAACTAAAAAATGGATAAAATAAAAGTAACCGGAGGAAACGTCCTGAAAGGAACAGTGATGATATCCGGTGCAAAAAATGCAGCCTTACCTTTGATTTGCGCATCTTTACTAACAAAAGATAAAGTAACGGTTACCAATGCTCCAAAGCTTTCAGATATTAAAGCAATGAACAATTTGCTGGAACAAATGGGCACAAAAATAAATAAACAAGATATTTGTGAAAACGGGTATAAAAGCCATGCTTTTACATATCAGACATCTTCTTTTGAAAGTTTAACCGCACCTTATGATTTTGTAAGAAAAATGAGAGCTTCTTATTATGTTTTGGGTCCTGTTTTAGCAAGAGAAGGAAAAGTTGAGCTTTCTTTGCCGGGCGGATGTGCAATAGGAGCAAGACCAATGGATATTCATTTGTCTGCTTTGGAACAGATGGGGGCAAAAATTCAAATAGAAGGAGGATATGTTAAAGCAAGCGTTAAAGGAAAACTTAAAGGTGCAAACATTATTTTTCATACACCTTCCGTGGGTGCAACATGCAACATTTTAATGGCCGCCACTTTGGCAAAAGGTATTACAAAAATTCAAAATGCAGCAAAAGAGCCTGAAATTGCAGATTTGATTGAAATGCTGAACTCTATGGGTGCTAAAATTTCCGGAATAAATACTTCTATTTTGACAATTGAGGGGGTAAATGAACTGCACGGAACAACAAAAAAAATTATGTCGGACCGAATTGAAGCCGGATCTTATGCAGTGGCCGCCGCAATTACAAACGGAAAACTTGAGCTGATAAATGCGCAGGCCAAGTATTTGCAAACACCATTAAATATTTTACAAAAAATGGGAGTTGAAATAGAAGAAAAAGAAAATTCAATTGTGGTAAATGCATTGGGAAAATCTTTGCAAGGACAAGATATTTTAACGGATTTTTACCCCGGGTTTCCAACCGACTTGCAAGCACAATTCTTGGCTTTGATGTGTGTGAGCAAAGGTGCTTCTTTGGTTACAGAACAAGTATGGGAAAACCGTTTTATGCATGTGCCTGAATTATTAAGAATGGGTGCCAATATAAATGTTCATGGACACGCATCTGCAATTGTCAGAGGTGTAAAAAAACTTTCAGGTGCACAGGTGATGGCAACAGATTTAAGAGCTTCGTTTGCTTTGATTTTGGCCGGTTTGGTTGCAAAAGGAGAAACAACTGTAAACAGAGTTTATCATCTGGACAGAGGTTATGAAGCAATTGAAGAAAAATTGTCTAAAGTTGGGGCAAAAATTAAACGAATTCATGAGGAGGATGAATAATGAAAGTTATTAAAACTAAACTTGACGGAGTTGTTATAATTGAACCATCTATATTTAAAGATAATAGAGGTTATTTCTTTGAAAGCTATAATCAGAAAGCTTTTGAAAAAGAAGGATTGAATTATAATTTTATTCAAGATAATCAGTCAAAATCTTCATATGGAACAATCAGAGGATTACATTTTCAAAAGGGTAAATATGCTCAGGCAAAATTGGTCAGAGTGCTTGAAGGTACCGTGTTGGATGTGGCTGTGGATTTGCGCAAAAACTCTCCAACATACGGGCAGCATGTGGCAGTGGAACTTTCTGCAGAAAATAACCGTCAATTATTAATCCCCAGAGGATTTGCTCATGGTTTTAGCGTATTGTCGCCAACTGCCATGTTTGCATATAAATGTGATAATGTTTACAATAAAGAATCTGAAGGTGGTATCAGGTATGATGATAAAGATTTGAACATTGACTGGAAAATTGATGTGAAAAACGCAATTACATCTGAAAAAGATTTATCTCATCCGTTGTTAAAGGATTTGGAAAAATGCTTTTAGTTGTTGGTGCAAACGGACAATTGGGATCCGAATTAAAAAACATATTACAAGATAAAGCGGTTTATGTTGACAAAGATGAATTGGATATTACTGATGAAAATAAGGTGAAAAATTTTTTACAAGCAAATTCTTTTGAATGTGTAATAAATTGCGCTGCATATACTGCCGTGGACAAAGCTGAAGATGAACCGGAAATAGCAAAAAAAATAAATGTAACAGGTGTAAAAAATTTGGCAAAATATGCTCAAACGCTTGTTCATATTTCTACCGATTATGTTTTTGACGGAAAAGCATATATGCCATATAAAGAAGATGACCAAACAAATCCTCAATCTGTTTATGGAAAAACAAAATTAGAGGGAGAAATTTTGGCTTTGGAAAATGCAAAAACTGCAATTATAATTAGAACAGCATGGTTATATTCCATATATGGAAACAATTTTGTCAAAACAATGCAAAAACTAGGTGCTCAAAAAGAAGAAATTAATGTGATATTTGATCAGGTTGGGACCCCTACCCATGCAAAAGATTTGGCAAACGCAATTGTGCAAATTATTCCGCAAATTAAAGAAGGGACAAAACAAATATATCATTTTTCAAACGAAGGTGTTTGTTCGTGGTATGATTTTGCAAAACAAATTATGTGCTTATCTGATTTAAATTGCAAAGTAAATCCTATTGAGACTTTTGAATATCCGACAAAAGCTGTCAGACCAAACTATTCTGTTTTGAATAAAGCAAAAATCAAAAAAGACTTTAATATAAAAATTGCTCATTGGACAGATGCTTTGGCAGAATTTATTGAATTACAGAACTCTGGAAACGCTTAAAACATCAACAGATTTTGCTCCTGCTTTCTTTAATGCTTTTATGCATTCATAAACTGTGGCTCCGGTGGTTATAACATCGTCTATGATAACTACTCTTTTGCCGGAAATGTTCTCAGGAAATTTAACTTTAAAAGCATCTTTTATATTCTTTATTCTTAAACGACCGTTAAATTTTATTTGCGGTTTTGTGTGTTTTGATTTTATGAGGCTGATAAAATCTGTTTTAATTCCGGTTAATTTTGAAAGTTCTTTGGCTATGAGAGCTGATTGGTTGTATTTTCTTTGCAAAAGTCTTAATCTGTGCAAAGGCACGGGAATTAAAACATCTGCGCCTAAATCAAAAATATCTTTGCCGGCATATAAAAGCCAAGATGCAAAAATTTTGGCATTTTCGGTTTTGTCTTCAAACTTTAAGCCAAGTATCATCTTTTTAGAAAAATCATCATAAGAAAATGCAGAACGCATAAGTCTAAAAGGGTGTCTTTTCTTTTTTATACATGAAGGACACAGCTTTTGGTGTGAATTATCATCTTTTTCTTCATATAACGGAAAACCGCATTTGTAACATACTTGACCTTTAATAAAGTCAATTTTATCGGCGCATTCTTTACATAAACCTTCTTCTTTGGATAAGATTTTGCCACAGTTAATGCATCTGGGAGGTAAAAACAAATCTATAATTTGCTGTAAAATTCCCATTACATATTAACCAGTATTTCATTTATGTCATTGATATTGTCTACAACTATCATGCCGCTTTTTTGCATGATGCGTTTCTTGTCTGATACAGAAACATAACCGTTACTGATTAATTCTCCGGCGTAACCCATTTTATGGTCAAACGGAACAGCTTCTCCGGCAACAAAAGCTATGATAGGCTTTTTGTTTGGCAGGCTTTGATAATATTCTGCTGCTTTTTCTTCAAATGAACCGCCGAGCTGACCTATAAGCACAATGGCATTTGTATTTTTATCTTTATGGAAAGCATCAATAACTTCAATAAAATCCATTCCAATAACCATATCATCGCCAAGACCTATAACCGTAGATTGCCCTTTATTGGCTTTATTGATTTCTATTACAGCCTCATATGTTAATGTAGAAGATCTGGAAACAACACCTATTTTTCCTTTTTTGTGAATGTTTTCCGGAAAAATTCCAAGTCTTGCTTCATTAGGGGTGATTATTCCCGGTGTGTTGGGGCCAATAAATTTGGTTTTACTTCCTCTGAGCATGCTTTTTATTTCCATCATATCTTTGATGGGAACACCATCTGCAATGGATACTGCTAAATCAAGCTCTGCCTCAACCGCTTCTCTGACTGCTGCTTTTACTGCAATTGACGGAACATACATTATTGAGGCATTAACACCTGTTTCTTGTTTTGCTTCTTTTACCGTGTTAAAAACCGGAACTCCCAAGTGAACCATGCCGGCCTTGCCGGGGCTCACGCCTGCAAGCACTTGTGTGCCGTAATCTATTGACCTTCTAATGTGAAAAGTAGCTTGTGTTCCTGTGATTCCCTGACATAAAACTTTGGTTTTTTTATTTACAAAAACAGACATTATTCACCCTCCTCAATGGCTTGTAAAAGCATATCAACAGAATTTTCCATGTTATCTGCTATGATTATGGGTAATTTGCTGCGCTCAAGAATTTCTTGTGCCTCTTCTTTATTTGTGCCTTCAAAACGAACCACCAACGGAACATTTAAACCAACTTCTGATGTGGCATTTATAATTCCTTCAGCAATCAAATTGCAACGCAAAAATCCTCCTAAAACATTGATTAAAATGCCTTCTACTTTAGGATTGGTCATAATGATTTTGATGCCGGCGGCTATTTTATCTTTATCTACCCCGCCTTTTACATTCAAAAAGCAGGCTGTACCAACATTCTTTCTGCCCAGCGCATCCATGGCTGCCAAAGCAATACCGTCTCCGTTGACAATGCATCCTATGTTGCCGTCAAATTCGCTGTATTTAAAACCATATTTAAAAGCCTGAAGTTCTCTTTCTTCAAGTTCATTGTCATCTTGAAGTTTTTGCAAAGATTTGTGTCTATAAAGTGCATTGTCATCAAATGACATTTTGGCATCTAAAACCACCAAGTTGCCGTTTTTCATAATCCCTACAGGTGATAGCTCTATCATTGTTGCGTCATAATCTACAAAAATTTTGTGCAAACCGGTTACAAATGTTTCCATGCTTTTTAATGATTTGCCATCTAATTTTAAAAAGTTTATTATCTTGTATATTTGCTCTTCTGTAGGCCCTTGGTTAATGCTTAAATCAATCTTTAAAATTTTGCGGCTATTACTGAGTGCCATCTTTACAATGTCTTCATCTTTGATTTCTGCAACCAAAAGTTTGATATTTGCCGTAATGCTATCTATAATCAGAGCCATATAAAATATATTTTTTACCTGCATATATGACTCTACATATATTTTGCCAACAAGCCTACCCTTAGGACCGGTTTGCTCCGTGACAAGGGTTGAGCCCAGCATTTGTTTTGCTTGATGAACAATATCTTTGCGAGATTTTACTTTTCTAATTCCGCCCTGTTTCCCGGCACCTTTTTCCAAAAAATACCCGTTATTTCTAAAACCCGACTGAATTTGCGACTTAAGAATCCATGGTCCCTTACTACTACTTGCAGAAGCTATTTTTTTTGCTTCATTAGGAGTGTAGGCAACACCGCCTTTAGGAATTAAAATGCCATAATCTGATAATATCTTTTTTGCCTGATATTCATGAATGTTCATTATTGAGCATATCCTTTTATTTTTGAAACAAGAGCCATAAGACCATTTCTTCTGCTGGGACTTAAGTGTTCTCTTAATCCGAGTTTATCAAAAATTTTATCTACTTCAATATCTTTAATTTCTTTTGCAGATTTATTTGAATATATTTGCAAAACAATGGCTATTAAACCTTTTACAATTATGGCATCTGAATCTGCTTTGAATATAATTTTTCCGTCTTGAATATCTGGCTTCAGCCAAACCTGAGATTGGCAACCTTCTACTTTCCATAAATAATTTTTATCTGCTTCGGGCAGGCCTTCAAGCTTGCTTCCAAGGTCTATGATATATTTGTATTTTTCTTCCCAATCTTCCAAAAAATCAAAATTTTCTATTATTTCTTCAATGCTTTCCATTATATCATCTCTAACATTTCTTTTACTTCCGGCGACAATCTGTCCAATGTCCACGCCGGTTCCCATACAACCTTTACCTCTACTTTGCCGACATTTTCAAGTGCAGCAACGGCATCTGCTGCCTGTTGGGGTAAAATACCAGCAACCGGACATGTTGGCGACGTAAGAGTCATTTCTATATAAACATCTGCATTATCAAGAGCGGATATTTTATATATCATGCCCATGTCATATATGTTTATCATTATTTCCGGATCTGCAACCGTGCGTAATGCTTCTATAATTTCTTCTTTTAATGCAGGTTTTTTGGCGCCTTCAAGACTTTGCCCCGCAACTGCAATATATTCTGATGTTTCTTGTTGTATATTTTGTGTGTTATCTATCATTGTAAGCTCTTATATTTTTTTGCTTACTTTAAAACATTAAATATAATTTTGCAACATTATGATTTGTTAAAAAAAGTTTTTTGCTTTTTTAAGAGCTGCAACAAACCTGTCTATATCTTCTTTGTTGGTATACAAGCCGATAGATGCTCTGGCAACGCCTTCATAACCCATGCGATTTACAACCGCCTTGGCGCAATGATGACCTACCCTGATGGAAACTCCTTGTTTATCTAAAATAAATGCCAGATCATGGTGATGAACCCCGTCTATTTCAAAACTAAACAAACAAGTAGGGTGTTTGGTGGTAGAAACCAAATGCAACCCTTGTATTTCTTGAAGAGATTGCCACATATATCGGCAAATGTCTTCTTCATGAGAAACTATGTTTTTCCAACCCAAAGAATTGATATATTTGATTGCCTCTGCCAAGCCAACAGCTCCTACAAAATTTGGTGTGCCGGCTTCAAACTTGTATGGCAAATCATTAAAAACAGAATGCGTATAACTTACATCTTTTACCATATCACCACCATATTGATACGGTGGCATAGAATCTAAAAGTTCTGCTTTACCATACAAAACACCTATACCTGTGGGACCATATAACTTATGTCCGGAAAATGCCAAAAAATCACAATCTATGTCTTGAACGTCTATCTGGTGATGAACTGCATATTGGCACGCGTCAACCAAACATTTTGCGCCTACTTTGTGAGCCTTTTGGCAAATTTCTTTGATAGGAAAAATGCTGCCTAATACGTTTGAGCAAGCCGTAACGCTGATAAATTTTGTTTTATCTGTCAGCTCTTTATCAAGCAGTTGTTCTTCATATAAACCTTCATCTGTAATTTTGAAAATTTTTAATGTAAAGCCTATTTCATCTCTTAAAACCTGCCAAGGAACAAGGTTGGCGTTGTGTTCTGCTTGAGAAATTAAAACTTCATCTCCGGGTTTTAAATTGTGTCTGGCCCATGTTGAAACAACAAGATTAATGCCCTCTGTGGCATTTCTGGTAAAAACCACTTCATGACTGTGTTTGGCATTAATAAATTTTTGAATGCTCTTTCTGGCATTGTCATATGCAAATGTAATGTCCTCAGAAAGTTTGTATGAGCCCCTGTGAACATTGGCATATTCATGCATATAAACTTCTTTTATTCTTTCTATTACGCATAATGGTTTTTGTGCAGACGCTGCCGTATCTAAAAACGTGTTAGGACATCCGTTAATAGATTGCGAAAAAATAGGAAAGTCTTGTCTAATTTTATTTACATCATACATACTTTTAATATATTCCTTTTTAGTCTTTCGGCAAGTTGCTTTTTAACAACTTATACATTTTTACTAAACCACTGCTTTATTTGTTCATTTTCAACATATGTAAACATATCTTGCAAAAATGCATCTATTAAGATTTTTTTGGCCTGTTGCTCATCTATGCCTCTGGAGCATAAATAAAAGAGCTGATCTTTGTCTAATTCTCCCATGGCAGAACCGTGCGAACATTTTACGTCATCTGCATATATTTTAAGCTGAGGTTTTGCGTCAACTTCTGCGTCATCTGACAGCAATATACCTTTATGTAATTGTTTTGCGTCTGTATTAACAGCATTTTTTGCAATATAAACTCCGGCTTGGAAAACACCTCTGGAATGACCATCTGCCACTCCTTTGACAATCTCTTGCGAATGTGTATCTGCAACCATATGTTCTATATTACTGGTAAAATCAACCGTTGCCCAACCGGACATTTTATATATGCCGTAAATTTGGGTTTTTGCCTTTTGTTCCGCAAGACAAACATTTGTTTCATCTCTACCAATGTCAGCACCTGTTTGAATGCAAAACTTGGTGTATTCTCCGCAAGATTTAACTTTTACTGCAGTATTGCTTATGTGTATGGATTTAAAAGAATCCTGTTGTAATTTGTAATGAGTGCATTTTGCACCCTCTTCAACATATATTTCATTTACAACGTTTACAAAGTATTTGGATTTTTCATCTCCTTCATAATGAAAATGCTCAACAATCTGGGCTTGACTGCCAGCCTCAAGCACAATTACGTTACGGAGGTTGTAAAACAAATTTTGGTCTTGTGAAAGGGTGTGATATTCTATTAAAATAGGTTTATCCAATTTAATGTTTTTGCCAATTTTAATGTAACTTCCTTCTGATAAATGTGCCGTATTCAGTGCCACAAAAGGGTGATTGAGTTTTGCAATTTTTCCAACATATTGAGATAAATTTTCATTAAACAACAGAGCTTCTGTAAGGGGGGTAACTTCAACTCCATCCGGTAAGGAAGAAACTGCCGGTTCAAAAACGCCGTTAAAAAAATAAAGTTTATAACAATCTGAAAGGTTTGTCGGCATACAACTGCAGTTGGCAGATTTTTTGAAAACTATTTTGGCTTTTGGCTCTATCTCAAATTTTGTGCCGGCAAGCTCATGGAGTTTTGTATATTTCCAGTCTTCTGTTTTGCCTGTGGGCATAACAAAACTTGAACGTCCCTGCTGTCTTAATTCTTCAATCCAAGCAATGTCTTTGCCGATTATTCTATTCGTTTGCAATAAACTGTCCATAACCTTCCCTATCTACATCTAAAGCCAAATCTTTGCCACCGGATTTAATGATTTTACCTTGTGCAAAAACATGAACAAAGTCAGGAACAACATATCCCAAAAATTTTTGATAGTGTGTAATAATCAATCTGGCATTATGTTCTGTTTTTAATCTGTTTACACCATCACCAACAATTTTGAGTGCATCAACATCTAAACCGGAATCGGGTTCATCTAAAATTGCCAAATCAGGTTTTAAGATTGACATTTGCAAAATTTCAAGACGTTTACTTTCTCCTCCGGAAAAACCGCAATTTACAAATCTTTTTACCATGTCCGCCCCCAGGCCAAGTTCTAATGCTTGTTTTTTAACTTCTTTGATAAATTCCATGGTATCTAATTGAGGCAATCCTTTATATTGGCGGTGCTCATTTACTGCGTGTTTTAAAAATGAAGTGATTTGCACTCCCGGAATTTCTGTGGGATATTGCATGCATAAAAACATGCCTTCTTTTGAGCGTTCATCAACGCTTAAAGTTGTAATGTCTTTGCCCTTAAATATAATTCTTCCGCTGGTTATGTTATAACCTTTTTTTCCGGTCAAAACGTGTGATAATGTTGACTTTCCGGCACCATTCGGACCCATAATTGCGTGAGTTTCACCTTCTTTAATCACAAGATTAAAGCCTTTGATTATTTCTTTATCTCCAACGCTTGCGTATAAATCTTCAATTTCCAGTATTGTTTTACTCATCTTTACCTACCATTTTTAATTATCCGACAGAACCTTCAAGGCTTATGTTTATTAATCTGTTTGCTTCTATGGCAAATTCCATGGGAAGCTGCTGCATTACTTCTTTGCAAAATCCGTTTACAATCAGACCCACTGCATTTTCTTGACTTATTCCTCTTGATAAACAGTAATGCAATTGTTCATCAGAAATTTTTGAAGTACTTGCCTCATGCTCCAGACATGCTGATTTATTTTTGTTTTCTATATATGGAATCGTATGCGCTCCACATTCGGAACCTATCAACAAACTATCGCAACAACTGTAATTTCTTGCACCATGTGCACCGGATGCAATTTTTACCAGTCCTCTATATGTTTGATCTGATCTGCCGGCAGAAATACCTTTTGAAATAATTTTTGATTTGGTATTCTTGCCAATATGTATCATCTTTGTACCGGTATCGGCCTGTTGAGCATTATTGGTTAAGGCCACAGAATAAAATTCTGCAATAGAGTTATCTCCTTGCAAAATGCATGAAGGATATTTCCATGTAATTGCAGAACCTGTTTCTACCTGTGTCCAAGAAAGTTTAGAATCTTTACCTCTGCAGGCACCTCTTTTTGTCACAAAATTATAAACTCCGCCTTTGCCGTCTTTATCTCCGGGATACCAGTTTTGAACTGTAGAGTATTTTACCTCTGCGCCATGATTAACTACTATTTCTACTACTGCGGCGTGCAGTTGATTTTCATCTCTTTGCGGGGCCGTGCAACCTTCAAGATATGAAACATAACTTTCATCATCGGCAACAATTAACGTTCTTTCAAACTGACCGGTGTTTTTTGCGTTAATTCTAAAATATGTGGACAGCTCCATAGGGCATTTTTTACCCTTGGGGATATATACAAATGAACCGTCCGTAAATACTGCAGAATTTAAACAAGCAAAGAAATTATCAGTATATGGAACAACAGAACCAAGGTATTGTTTTACTAAATCCGGGTATTCTTGTATTGCTTCTGATATGGAACAGAAAATTATTCCTTCTTGTTTTAGTTTTTCTTTATAGGTAGTGGCAACAGAAACAGAATCAAACACTGCGTCAACCGCCACAACTCCGGCTAAAATTTCTTGTTCTTTTAGCGGAATACCCAGCTTTTCATATGTTGCCAAAAGTTCTTTATCTACTTCTTCCAAAGATTTTGGAGCAACCTTTTGTTTGGGCGCACTATAATATGATAATGCCTGATAATCTATGGCCGGATATGAAACATTTGCCCATGTTGGTTCTTTTAGACTTTTCCAATGCTCAAAAGCCCTTAAACGCCAATCTAACAGCCACTTTGGTTCTTGTTTTTTGGCACTGATAAGACGTATGATATCCTCATTTAAACCAATAGGAGCCGTATCGGTTTGTATTTGTGTTGTAAAACCGTATTTATACTTATCTCCGCTATAATCTTCTATTTGTGTTTTATGTGCCATTTTTATTACCTTATAAAGTTGCCGAATGTGTAGCATTTTTTTATTTTTTTTGCAACTTCTATTTAACAAAAATTAAATAAATTCATATTATAAGTTTTAGTATGAAAAAACTTTGTATGTTGATATGCGTGTTATATGTGTCTGCCTGCTATGCTCCTGATAGTTTGAGGCTGTTTAACAGTATGGGAAATTATTTTTCTGCAAATAAATCTCCAAACAGTTTAAAAATTTCAAAAGGCGATACATTGTATAGTATTTCTCGCAAATACAAAGTGCCTATCAGAGATATTATTGAGACAAATAATATCAAGTCTCCGTACGCTCTTTATACCGGCCAAACAATTAAGATGCCTAAAGCAAAATATCATGTCGTAAAAAAAGGCGATACTGTATATAATGTGGCAAAGAGATATAACATTGAAATGAGTAAATTAACTGCCGCAAACAATTTGAAAAGTCCGTTTACTTTATCAATTGACCAAAAATTGTTGTTACCGGGTGCTATGGTTTCCGTAAAAAATACACAAACAACATCAAGCGAATCTAAAAATGTTTCAAAAACAAAAAAACAAACAACAAAAAAGACAAATTATCAACCAAGTGATGGCGTAAAACCTGCAAAATACAGAAAATCTAAGTTTGTATGGCCGGTAAGAGGTACCGTGATTTCAGACTTTGGACCAATTGCAAAAGGCAGAAACAATGACGGCATCAATATTAAAGCTCCTTTGGGGACTGCTGTTAAAGCCGCAGACAAGGGAATCGTGGCTTATGCAGGAAATGAGTTAAAAGGATTTGGCAACCTTATATTAATTAAACACTCAGACGGTTGGATTACGGCATATGCTCACAATGACCAGATGTTTGTAAAAAAAGGACAGCGAATTATCAAAGGAGAAAAAATTGCTACCGTAGGAAAATCCGGAAGCGTAAATACTCCTCAATTACACTTTGAAGTAAGAGCCGGAAAAAAGGCATATAACCCCCTAAAATATTTACCTTAAAAGTTATCCCAGAAAAATAAAAAATTGCTTTTATATTTGCGTTTTATGGTGTAAATACCTATGTAATAACATATGTTAATTTAAGGAGAAAAAAATGTTTATAAACAATGCTTTTGCACAGGCTACACAAACCATGGCGACACAAGGCTCAATCGGAGCTACCGTTTTGCAATTGGTGGCAATTTTTGCAATTTTTTATTTTATTCTTATTCGCCCTCAACAAAAAAAGCTTAAAGAGCATGATCAAAAAATTGCAGCAATCAAAAAAGGGGACACAATCCTTACCGGAGGCGGAATTTATGCTACCGTGGTAGACGCTTCAGACCCAACAGATTTAAGAGTGCAAATTGCAGAAGATGTGTTTGTTTTAGTAAACAGATTAACTGTTAGAGATGTTGTGTTGGAAAAAAATCCGATAAGCAAAACAGAAAAAAAGAAAAAATCTAAATAAGAGTGAAGAAAAATGTATAAATTATCAAAATCAAGAATTTGTCTGATTATTGCAATTTGTTTGGTGGGTATATTCTTTTCCGTACCCAGCTTCTTGCCAGCCACTGCAAATTTGCCGAAATGGTGGCAACCGGTAAACTTGGGACTTGATTTGCAAGGCGGCTCAAGCTTGTTGTTGGAAGTAAAAGTTGACGACGTGATTAAAGAAAGAATGTCTTCAACAGAAGATGCCATTCGTCAGATTTTAAGAGAAAACAAAATAAGATATCAGAATTTAACGGCAACAGATAATTTTGTTTCTGTTAAAATTGAAAGCTCTTCATCCAGAGCTAAGGCATATGCGGCAATTTCTAAAATGGACAATGAACTTACCGTAACAGAAGACGGAGATAAGTTGATAGTTAACTTTTCTGACATTGCCCTTAATAAGTTAAAGTTAAGAGTGGTTGACCAATCTATTGAAATTGTCAGACGCAGAATTGATGAACTGGGAACAAAAGAACCTGTTATTGCATCTCAAGGAACAGACAGAATTTTGGTGCAACTTCCGGGTTTGCAGAATCCCGAATATGTTAAAACCTTGTTGGGCAAAACAGCTAAAATGTCTTTTCATATGGTAGATGACAGATCTACGGCTGCAGATGCCAGAAGAGGAAAACTTTCTGCAACATCCAGACTTATTCAAGGAGAAGGCGGCGAATTGTTGGTTATAAACAGAAAACCTGCCGTATCCGGCGAACATTTAACAGATGCTCAACCTTCTTTCCAAGATGGAGCACCGGTTGTAAGCTTTAAGTTTGACACCATAGGCGGTAGAAAATTTGGCGAAGTTACAAAAGAAAATGTTGGCGGAAGATTGGCTATTGTTTTGGATAATGAAGTAATTTCCGCACCAACAATTCAAGGTGCAATTTTAGGCGGAAGCGGAATTATTTCAGGAAACTTTACCGTTAAATCTGCAAACGATTTGGCAATTTTATTGCGTTCCGGTGCACTACCTGCACCTTTGGAAGTGTTGGAAGAAAGGACTGTGGGCGCAGGCCTTGGTGCAGATTCAATTAAAGCCGGAGTATTTGCTTCAATTCTGGGCTTAATTGCAGTGGTTGCATTTATTGTAGCTGCATATGGTCTGTTTGGAGTATTTACTTCTATATGTGTATTTATAAATTTGTTCCTCATTGTAGGTGTTATGGCAATGATGGGAGCAACACTTACCTTGCCAGGTATTGCCGGTATTATACTTACAATCGGTATGGCTGTTGATGCAAATGTGCTTATCTTTGAAAGAATGAGAGAAGAGGTTAAAGCAGGAAGATCTACCAGAGATGCCGCCGATGCCGGATTTACAGAAGCATGGAACACCATTATTGACTCTAACTTAACAACTTTGGTGGCGGTTTTTGTGTTGTTTTACTTCGGTTCAGGCCCGGTTTGAGGATTTGCCGTTACATTAACTATAGGTATTTTGACCTCAATGTTTACTTCCGTTACCGTTACAAGATTGATTATTGCAACATGGATACGTAAGTGCAAACCTACAAAACTACCAATATAAGGATAAGTATGATGAAGATTTTTAAATGGATTATGAAAGATACAAACATCAACTTTATGGGAGCTGCAAAATGGACAAACATTTTGGCTCTGTTGTTGGTGGTCTTGTCTGTTGTGTGTATTGTATTCAAAGGTTTTAATTACGGAATTGATTTTTCCGGCGGAATTTTAATTGATGTGCACGCAAATGAAAAAATAAATTTGGAGGATTTACGAAAAAATCTTTCTAAACTGGATATCGGCGAGGTTTCTTTGCAAACCATCGGAGACACCGGAAATGAAATTCAGATTAGAGCGCAAGCAAAAAATTTGTCTGAAAAAGAACAAACAAAAGCGACAAATGAAATTAAACAGATATTACCTGATGATATGGAAATAAGAAGAGTGGAAATGGTGGGGCCACAAGTTGGAGACGAACTTAAGAAAGCAGCAATTTTAGCTTCCGTTTTTGCAATGATGGCAATTGCTTTATATATATGGATCAGATTTGAATGGCAGTTTGCATTGGGAGCTTTGGTGGGATTGGCTCATGACCTGATTGTAACATTGGGAATGCTTTCTTTGTTTAATTTTGATATGAGCTTAACTACAATTGCGGCCATTTTAACATTGGCAGGTTATTCTGTAAATGACACTGTGGTTACTTATGACAGAATACGTGAAAATTTGAGAAAATTCAAAAAAATGCCACAATTGGAATTGTTAAATAAAAGTATTAATGATATTTTTTCAAGAACAATTTTAACCGGTCTTACAACATTATTTGCCTCTTTGGCATTATTTGTATGGGGCGGAGATGCGTTAAGAAGTTTTTCTTTTACAATTTTCTTTGGTGTAATTGTGGGAACATTTTCTTCAATTTATATTTCAACAGTGTTCTTAAACTTGTTTGATTTGAAAGCAACTCAAGAAAAACAAAAATACGTTAATCCTTTTGGAAACGTTGAATAAAAAAACATATAAAAAAACAACCGCAAGATGCGGTTGTTTTTTTATATTTATAGCAAATTAAAACTCTGCCAATCTTTGGGCTTGATCTTCTGTAATTAAAGCTTCAATCAGCTCTCCCAATGCCTCGCCTGTTAAAACCTGATCAAGTTTATATAAGGTAAGGTTAATTCGGTGATCAGTTACCCTGCCTTGCGGATAATTGTAGGTTCTAATCCTTTCAGATCGGTCACCGGAGCCTATTTGCAATTTTCTTTTTTCTGAATATGCAGCTTCTTGTCTTGACTTTTGTTCGTCATAAAGTTTGGCTCTTAATTGTTTCATGGCCTGTTCTTTATTTTGGAACTGAGAACGTCCGTCTTGACATTGAACAACCGTACCTGTCGGAATATGTGTTATTCTTACAGCAGATTCAGTTTTGTTAACGTGCTGACCACCTGCTCCGCTGGCTCTGTATACATCTATTTTTAAATCTGCCGGATTAATATACATGTCTACCTCGCCAATTTCAGGCAAAACAGCAACAGTTGCCGCAGATGTATGAACCCTAC
Source organism: Alphaproteobacteria bacterium (assembly GCA_045590955.1). GTDB lineage: Bacteria > Pseudomonadota > Alphaproteobacteria > RF32 > CAG-239 > JAZNSB01. The sequence continues at coordinate 21,205 of JAZNSB010000009.1, forward strand.
CTTGAGATTCAGTAACCGGCACCCTTTGAACTCTGTGTGCTCCGCTTTCAAACTTTAATTTTGAGAATACATCTTTACCAACAATGTTTGCTGATGCTTCTTTGTACCCGCCTAAGCCATTTTCATTAACATCTATAACTTCAAATTTCCACCCTTGTATGGTTGCATAGCGTTGATACATTTCAAATAAGACCGCTCCAAAAAGCGCAGCTTCATCTCCGCCTGTTCCCGCTCTGATTTCCAAAATAACATTCTTTTCATCTTCTTCATCTTTTGGAAGCAACAGGACTTTGATGTTGTGTTCTATTTTTGCCTGTTGTTCTTTGAGCTCATAATACTCTGCTTCGGCAATTTCTTTGATATCTTTGTCTGCATCGGCATCTTCCATAAGCTCTTTGTCTTCTGCCATGCTTTTTTCTATTTGTTTATATTCTTTTATGCAAGAAACAACTTCTTCTAAAGAAGAGAGCTCTTTGTTGAGTTCTACCATTTTATCAAGTGGCAAATCCGGAGACTGAAGTTTTTGAGTAATATCTTCATATCTGGCAACTATTTGTTCTAATTTTTCAATAAAATTCATTATCTTAATTCCTTAACCAAGTCTGCTAATTTAACTTCTTTTTGCTCACCTGAAGCAAGATTTTTGAGCATAACCGTAGAATTTTGTTGTTCTGTTTCACCCACAATTACTGCATTGCAAGCATTTATCTTGTTTGCTTTTATCATTCTCTTCTTCACATTACCGGAATATCCGAACTCTACGTTTATTCCGTTTTGTCTTAATGTGTAGGCAATTTTAAGAGCATATTGTTGTTCTTGCGCAGTAACCGGAATTACTGTAACAGGTGCCGGCAAAGGATAGTCAGAATCTAACATCATAGACAATCTTTCTACTCCACATGCCCAGCCAATTCCGGCAACGTCTGCTCCTCCCATTTGTGAAACCATGCCATCGTATCTGCCACCGGCCAAAACCGTACCTTGTGTTCCAAGCTTATCTGTTGTAAGTTCAAACACTGTGTGGCAATAATAATCCAAACCTCTAACCAATCTGGGATTTATTTTATATTTAATGCCAAGTAAATCCAATCCTTGTAAAACTTCTGCAAAAAACTGTTTGGACTCTTCGTTTAAACTGTCTGAAAACAATGGCGCTCCGGCAATTATTTCTTTATCGCAATCTTCTTTAGAATCTAAAATTCTGAGAGGATTTTTTTCTAAGCGCATTTTACTATCGGCAGAAAGATTTGCTTCATGTGCTCTTAGATATGCAACCAATTTTTCTCTGTATGCATCTCTTGAGGCTTTATCTCCGAGAGAATTTATTTCTACTTCTATATTTCCTGCCAAGCCAAGCTCTTCAAGAAAAGTATATGCCATGGCAATGGTTTCTATATCGGCTTGAGGAGTTTGAACACCCAAAAGCTCTACACCAAACTGTGTAAACTGTCTTTGTCTGCCTTTTTGCGGACGCTCATATCTGAACATTGGACCGGTGTAATAGAATTTGCACGGAAGGTTTTGTTGCATTCCTTCTGAAATAAACGAGCGAACAACACCGGCTGTTCCTTCAGGTCTGAGAGTAATGCTTTCTCCGCCCCTATCGCAAAATGTATACATTTCTTTGGTAACAATATCTGAAGTTTCTCCAGATGTTCTAACAAAAACATCTGTAAACTCTATGATTGGCGTTTCTATTTCTTCAAAACCATATCTGTGAGCAACATCTGATGCCGTATGGACAACATGTTTCATTTGTCTTTTTTTTGCACCATATAAATCATATGTTCCTCTAACATTTTGAAGTTTTGCCATTTTTATCTCCTTTTTGATATAAACATAGGAAACAACTCTAAAGTCATTTCCTATGTTTATTGTGTATTATGCTAATGTTTTAAAAAGTTATCTAATTGAATTCCGGTTTTTTTGAACGGTTTGAACATGGGGGTTAAAACACCATCAATCAAAACGTCAACCGAATTTACTTTGCCGGCAGAGACAATTAAACCTTCTTCGTTTGGAAGACTGTATGTTTCTCCAGCGTTAAAAACTTTACTTACATAAAGTTTGTCTCCTTTTTTAACTTCTATCCAGGTTTCTTCTTTGATTACAAAAACAACTCTTGCTATATTTTTATCTATAATTGTTTGCATTGGCTGTTCCTGTTGAAGCTCTGAAGAAACTTCTGTTTTTGTTAAATCTGGTTGCTCTGTTTCTTCAACCACTTGTTCTACAACCTGAACTTCTTTTTCAGGAGTTTTGGTGTCAAAATTTTCTACTACAAAAACAAAATCTTCTGCTTGTTCTTCTTGAGTTTCTTCAATTGGTGTTTCTGTATCCTCTATATCTTCATATGCTATTTTGTTAATGGTAAACCATATTGCGTAAACAACCAAAATAGACACCAAGCTAATCAAGAGATATCTTTTGCCGGGCATTCCTTTATCTTCTGTTTGCTCTGCATTAAAATGTGTTCCTACAACTTTGTTGGGATTACTTTCTTGTTTGTATAAATCTACACATTTTTGTGCGTCAAGGCCAAGATATTTGGCATATGTTTTAACAAAACCTTCTCCATACGGATATGCCGGAACAGTTTCATAGTTGCTATTTTCTATTGCCTCAAGGTATGATTGGCGAATGCACAAAATTTTTGAAATATCTGCAATTTTCAGTTCTTTTTTTAATCTGGCTTCTTTAAGCAGACAACCAACCTTAATGCCGGCAACTTCTAATGGCATTTCAAATGTTTCTTCTGAAATGTCTATTGTTTTTTCTTTTGATGTTGTTTCTTTTTTCACTATTTTTTCCTTTTTCAAAAATTTCAACTGTTTTAGCATACTTTTTAATAAATTTCAATACCATGATCTTGTGCATATGCCAATAATTGTGGTCTGAGGGTCTTTTTATTAGATTGCATTAAATTTTCAACATAATCTGCAACATCTTCAACATTTATTGTGCGAATCATACTCTTTACCTTACCAAGAGATGCTCCAGACATTGACAAATGTCTATACCCCAGCCCTATTAAAACCATAGCTTCTATCGGATTTGAGGCCATTTCTCCACAAACAGAACAATAAACACCTGCTGCTTTTGCTTTATCTACAATGGTTTTCATGGCGCTTAAAAATGGAGCTGATAAAACATCATATCTTCCCAAAAGTCTGGGGTTTCCTCTATCGCAAGCAAACATAAATTGCGACAGATCATTTGTTCCCACAGAAATAAAATCTGCTTTTTTAAGAATATTATCCAATTGAAAAATAACCGAAGGCACTTCAACCATTAAGCCATAATTGATTTTTGATGGGGTTTTTTGTCCTTTTTTCTTTTCTTTTTCAAGTTCTATTTGAACGGTTTCTTTTGCATCTTCAAACTCTGACAAGTTAGATATCATTGGAAACATTATGTTTAATTCTTTGCCTGCGGTGGCCTGCAATATGGCTTTTATTTGTTTTCTTAAAATAGCTCTGCGGTCAAGTGTAATCCTTATGGATCTCCACCCAATTGCAGGATTTTCTTCATTTATTCCGCTCCAATATGGCAAAAGTTTATCAGAACCCACGTCTAAACTGCGAAAGATAACTTTTTTTGAACCTGCTTTGTCCATAATTTTTTGGTAATAACCAAACTGCTGATCAACGTCGGGCATTTTGTTTGATGTCATAAATGGAATTTCTGTTCTATACAATCCAACTCCGTCACAAGTGTTGCCCTCTATATATGTTAAATCAAAATCAAGTCCTACATTTATATACATACCTATTTTGACGCCATCTTTGCTTTTGGCCGGCAAACGTTTTAACTCATTCATTTTAGCAATAAGTTGTGTTTGCCTGTCTATTTTTTCTTGGATTTTATGTAATACAATTTCGCTAGGTTTAGGATAAATAAAACCTTCTTGCGCATCTATGGCTAGGACGTCTCCGGTTTTTATATCATCTACAACACCTTGGATTTTTGCAATTACGGGAATGTTTAATGCTTTTGCCACAATTGCAACATGCATTGTGGGAGTACCGTCTTCTATAACAAGACCTTTAATCTTGTGATAATCATAATCCATAAGCTCTGCCGGACCCATGGTTTGAGCTACAACTATAACATTTTCATAATTGTGGCGCTCTTCAACATTTGTGTCTCCACTAAGATATGATTGTAAGCGGTCGGCAACATCTCTTAAATCTGAAAGCCTTTCTCTTAAATAATTATCTGTGGTAGCAGAAAGACGGTTCCACATACTTTCATACGATCTTTCAACAGCTGCTTCTGCCGTTAAGCCTGTTTCAATGTTTTCTAAAATTCTGTTAAGCCAACCCTTGTCTTGAGCAAACATTCTGTATGCATCCAAAATTTCCGTATGTTCACCAACCCCAAGCTTGGTTTGAGTAAATTTTTCATCAAGCTCTTTGTTCATCGTGGTGTGTGCATCAAGTAATCTTTGTTTTTCAAAAGCTTTATCTTCTGCAAAAATTTTATTAACGGCCTGTCTTCTTCTGTGGACAATGGCATTACCAATACCATAGCCTTTTGACAAGATAAGTCCCTTCATTCTTTCTCTGGAAACAAGACCTCTTTCTTGCATAAGCTCTTTTTTAAAGCTTTCCATTTGTGGGGTATTCATTATTTCATTAAAAATAACAGAAACGGTTTCTAAAACGTCTGCCTCTATTTTTGAAAAATCATATTTGCGTTTTTTTCTTAAGGTAAGAATTCCGATAACATGAGACATTTTTATTACGGGAACGCCTAAAAAAGCCTTGTATTTTAAGTTATTAAGCTTGTTCTTTTTATTAAATTTTGTGCTGATGTCGGCAATTCTTAAACTTCTTTTGTGCAAGGCAACTTCACCGATTAAGCCGTCCCCTTGCCGATATGAACGAAGTGGCTGAGAATCCTTTTCAAAACCAACAGCGGATACAAGCTCATAATACATATCATCAATTGACATATAATATGAACAGGCATCTGCACCAAAATGAGACGCTATGGTTCTTAAAAGTTTGTTGAAAGTGTTTTGTATGGGAGCATTTTGTGCAGTTATTCTGCGCAATTTTGTTAATAGGTTTTTGGTTGTATTTTTTGCTTGCATATCTTTTCCCACAAATAATTATACTTTATTTATATTGCCTATTCTTTTTTTCATCAAGTTTATTTTTATAGTTGTCTTTTTTAAATGACATCTTTTCTTTTAAATGTTAGCTTTTGATTGTTAATTGAGGAAAAGTTATGAACAAGCCTAATGATGACATTAAAAAAATAACCTTGCGACACTATATTGTAATTGCCGTATTGCTCGGTGTTTTGCTGTGTATGAACATATTTCATTTTGCACAACAGATAAAAACAAACAATGAGCTTATTACAAATTATGAACCGGAGATTGATAAAATGGAGCTATTAAGGAATCCGGCAGTTGCAGGTTTGTTTTACGAATCTGATAAAACTGTTTTAAAACATCAGATTGAAAATTTTATGATAGCAGCAGACTCTTCATCATCTTCTTCTTTAGAAATGCCAAAAATTATAATTGTACCTCATGCCGGATATGTATATTCCGCAAAAACTGCTGCCAAAGCCTTTGTGCTGTTGGCAAAACATAAAAATAAAATTAAAAACATTATTATAATAGGACCATCTCATAGGGTGGCCTTGCAAGGAGCAGCTCTGTCTTCTGCCGATTATTTTAAAACTCCTCTGGGAAAAATTAAAGTAAACAAAGATTTTGTAAACTCCCTACTCAAAAATAATGAATTTAAAATTAACAACAAAGCTCATGAAAAAGAACATTCCATTGAAGTTCAGCTTCCGTTTGTGCAACACATTTTCAAAAATGTGCAAATTATTCCAATTGTATACGGAAATATAGATGAACAAAAAATAGCAAATGCAATCTATCCGCTAATGCAGAGAGATGATACTGTGGCAATTGTTTCTGCAGATTTGTCTCATTATTATGAAAGTTCTAAAGCAAAATTAATTGATAAAAATACTGCAAAACGAATCGAAAAAAATCAAAAAATTAATACAGAAATGTCTTGTGGCGCCACAGGAATCAACGCTGCTCTTATTTTGGCAAAACAAAATCATTTAAAACCTTCTTTAATTGAACTGATAAACTCCGGAGACATAACCGGAGACAACCAATCTGTGGTAGGATACGGCGCTTGGTCTTTTGTAAACTATCAAAAAACAAATGAAAACATATCAAAGATTGAAAAAGAAGCAAAAAGCCTGCAACAATTTGCTCAAAAATATGGAGCAGATTTATTGAGAATCGCTCACACCGCTTTAGATGAAGCCGTGTTGAATAATAAAACATATAACCCAAAAAAATCTGATTTTGATATACAGCTATTCAACAAAGGTGCCTCTTTTGTTACGTTGAAAAAAAACGGAAAACTACGGGGGTGTATAGGCTCTATTATGTCTGAAACCGCAATTGCCTCTGACATTGCAAAGAATACCTTTAATGCTGCAAAAAATGACCGAAGAATGGAGCCGATAAGTCAGGAAGAATTAAAGAGTTTGGAGCTGTCTGTATCTTTGCTGACAAGTTTTGAGGAAATAAATTTTTCAACACAACAAGATTTGTTAGACAAACTAAACCCAAAAGTAGATGGTTTGATATTACAGGACGGAAACAGAGTTGGATTATTCTTACCATCTGTGTGGCTTGAAATTCCTAATAAAACCGATTTTTTAAATAACCTAAAAATAAAAGCCGGTCTAACTCCAAATTATTGGTCAGAAAATATAAAAATATATCGTTTTAGAACAGTGGAGATTAAGAAAAATGAAAATTAACGGATATGAAATCGCCTTAAGCGAAAAAAAACTTGAAGACATTTTTAAAAATCAAACCGTACAATTTAAAATGATGGATAAAAAACATGAGCAATATCTTAATTTGCCTGAAAACGATAAAAAAGCACTGGATCTGTTGGTTAAAGCAGCAAAAGAAATGAACATGGTGGCAATGGAACAAGATCACCATATGAATGTTTGTCAATTTAATGCCCTCAAAAAAGCATCAAAAAATTCTGCATATGCAAAAAAAGCTTTGAACTTTTTTAAAATGTTTATGGGAGTTGAAGGAGTAAACGGGAAAGACCCTAAACCAATTGAACTATTTAAAAATATATCTGCAGCAACAGGCAGAAATTTTTATCCTCATGACCTTACTGTAGAAAAATTTCATGAAATCTTAGAAAAAATGCTGAAAGAAAAAAAGTATCAGCAAATAGAAGATATTCTTAAAAACAGAACAATGGTCAGATGGAACAATGATGAGCTGATTGCTATTGATTATACCCTATATTTTGAAAAAGAATTTAATAAAATTGCAAAATATCTTATTGAAGCGGCAAAACTGGTTACAGATAAAAATTTTGCAAAATTTCTTGAAGCACAGGCAAAGGCTTTGCTGAAAAATGATGAAAATCTTGATGCTCAAGCAGATAAACTTTGGGCAAAATTACAAAACTGTAATTTAGAATTTACAATCAGCAGAGAATCTTACGACGACAGAATGACGCCTTCTGTATTTTCAAATGAAAAGCTATTAAAAAAACTGCAAAAACTAAATATCTCACCCAACACTAAAGATATGCTCGGGGTTAGAGTGGGAATTACCAACAAAGATGGAACCGATTTAATCTTGAAATTTAAAAAACTTATGCCAAAGCTTGCAAAGCTTATGCCATATGCGGACAAATATGAACAATGCATAAAACAAGATAACAAACAAACAATGATTGATGCCGATATTGTATGTTTGGCGGGGGACTACGCTCAGTGCCGCGGAGGTCTGACATTGGCACAAAATCTGCCTAATAATGATAAACTGGCAACAAAACTAGGGTATGGCAGAAGAAATGTATATCATAGACAAGTAAGGATGACAAATGATGAAAACAAGGTAAGAAAAACTCTTAATTCTTTGGTAGAAAAACATTTACATCAGTATTTTGACAATAATACAGACCATCTGTTTGTGATTGGGCATGAAAACGGGCATTCTTTCGGACCAAATAATCAATATCAAAAATCTTTGGGTATTTATGCATCAATTATGGAAGAAAATAAAGCAGATTTAGTTTCTATGGTAATGATGAAAGAATATGTAAAAGCCAAAGTTATTTCTGAAGAAGAACTTAAAAAGACATATGTAACTTGGTGTGTGAGAAGGTTGCTGCCAAATGCCAAACCAACCTTTGAACTACCTCACAGAAATGCCGAGCTGATGCATTTTAATTACTTGCTGGAAAAAGGTGCTGTTTCATTTGATAAAAAATTAGATATAAATTTTGATAAAATACATGATGTGTTAAGCAAAATGCTTGAAGAGACAATTAAGATACAACTATCTAAATCTGCAAAAAAAACCAAGGATTTTGTTGAAAAATACACCTCTTGGACATCAATGCATGACAAAATTGCAAAAACACAACAAAAAAACGGATTTAAACCATATAAACAATTAAAATTGTATTTTTAATTGAAAAAACATGTTTTTTGCTTGAATAAAAAACACCTTTAAGGCATTATGAATTTATTGACGGAGTAGCATAATGTTTAAAGATTTATTGTCTGGAAATTTAAGATTAAAAAAAGCTTTTTGGCTGTTTTCTGTATGTGGTTTGTTTACAGTAACTTGCGTGGTTTACATGCTTAATCGGTTTGTGCATATGCAAATCGGAAACATGTCTTTATTGTCTTACTTTATATATCACTTTAGAATAATTAATCCAAATCCGTTAATTTTAACGTCAATCGGCGCTTATTTATTATCTGTGATTGCTTTGGTATTTTATAATATCACAGTAATAAAAGGCGTATTCAGGTGTGCAAACAATTACAAAAAAAGCTGGATATTAAAGTTTATGGCAAAGGCATGGACCGTAGCATTTGTGGGATACAGCTTCTATTTGTTAAGGAATCTGATTGTATGAAAAACTTAATTTTATTTACATTGGTAAGTTTGCTTTGTGCGTGCCAAGTTGGAAAGTTTGAAGAAAACAGAGAAAGAATGCACTCAATGGGAAATGACATCTGCCAGACGAATCCTGACAGATGCATTAATGGTATCCCTTGGTAGTGTTTAATCTGTATTTTCTGCTAAATCAGCCTGATATAATACAAAATTTGGGGTTTTGTGCTTAAAAGCCTGATATTTTTTATCAAGCTCTTGTGCATATTTATCAAATTTTGGCAACAAAATTCCTGATTTATTTTGTTTTTCAGTTTGATTTTTTGCAATCATTTCCGCTTCTTTTTCTTTGGTTTTATCAACCTTTATTTCTTGCGGAGAGTTTAAAATTTTATCTAAGATATACTGCGTTTCTTTTGAACGACGGTTTGTATAGACAATGTTTTGTCTTTTTGCGGAAAGTTTATCTAAAATGGTTTCTAAATTTGCCAATTGTTTATTTCTTTTGAGCAAATTAATATCATCTACCACCAAAACATTTACTTTTTCAAAATCTATATTTCCGCTTTGAGCAATATCTAACAAAATATCCGGTGCGCCAATAATTACATTGGCATCATTTTCAAGATTTTCTTCAATTTCTTGCCCATTTTCATCTATTTCATGATATTTATTAAAAATTGCAAACTGGTCAGAAACAATAACAGACTGGGTAGAATCCGGTGTAACAATCAAAATGTTTTGACCGTTTTTTCTGCTGATAATGTCTATTAGCGGAAAAACATATGAACAAGTTTTGCCACAGCCCTGCGGAGCAATGGCAAACACGTCTTTGCCCTCTAATATAGAAGGAATTACATTACATTGAACTGTTGTAGGATTGCTTACCCCAACCTCATCTATTGCTTTTATGGTTTTTTCTGACAAACCTAACTGATTAAAATTCATGTCTTTCTTCTTATTTACTTATGGTTGCTTTTAATGTTTCGCCAAAAAGTTCTTCTTCTTTTTTTACAAGCTTGTCTGCAAGTTTAATGGCGCTGTAATAATCTGAACGAAGCATCTCCAAACTTACCGGTGCCAAATATGGAAAAAGGCTGGGAGATGTTTTTTGTAAATCACTGGCATATTCAAGATATAAATTTTGCAATTGTTTATCAAACTTATTTTTTGCCAAATAAATTTGCTGAACAACAAAATAGAGCCTTTTACATGGAGTATTTGCATCTTTTTCTCGCATGATAAATTTTTCTCTTAAAATCGGAACATTTCCTTCAATATAAAATCTTGTTCTTTCTTCATCATTGGTGATTAAAGAATCTCCAATAATGATTTTTTCATGT
>JAZNSB010000010.1:0-5705 GCA_045590955.1 Alphaproteobacteria bacterium
AAAGAGGAAAAGCGCAAGGCCAAAGAGGACGCCTTTATGAGGGATTTTTTAGCAGACAATTAGAACTCTATCCTAAAAAGAAAAAGGAGTGGTTTTTGCCACTCCTTTTTCTTTTGCCTTACCTAAATCAACAAAAAAACCTCTCCGTAAAAGGAGAGGCCTTTTTATTGGTAGGCGCATGGGGATTACTCTGCGCTTTGCTTGAGTTGCCACTTCGCCATCGGCATACTTTGTCTGCCTTTGGCTTGTGGTCGAACCTTGGGGTTCAAATCCAATTTACCTGAACCAACAAAAAAACCTCTCCGTAAAAGGAGAGGCCTTTTTATTGGTAGGCGCATGGGGATTCGAACCCCAGACCCACTGATTAAGAGTCAGTTGCTCTACCAGCTGAGCTATACACCCGTCAAGATTACTTAATCTTAAACAATGCGGAATATAGACTGTAAAATTTTTTTTTGCAACATCTTTTTTTATTTTTAAATTTTTCTTCAAAAACTTGACAAAAATACATTTTTGTTTTACAAGTAGGTTAAACTATAATTATTTTAGATGCTTTGTGTGAGGTTTATTCCGTCAAATAATAAATCTCGTAAATATACAGCAAGAGATGACAGCTTGTGAAAGTCTGGGGAGTTTGCCATATTTAATGTCTGCCTTGGTTGTAGTTTGCGTGAGCAACTATTATCATCACGATACGAAAAATCACACTCTCATACGAATACGTTCTCCCATCTCTTGCCTTTTAAAAGGGTAATAAATTTGTTTACTTTAACCGGTAAATTAAATTTATTACTCTTTTTTTGTTGCCTTATTTAATTATAGTATTTATATTCAATACATCTTAATCAAAAGGAGTAAATAAATGAAAGCAAAATATATTGTCGCCAGCGTTATAGCTATTATTATCATTGCCATCGGCATAATTGCCTTGTCAATGGAAAGTATTGTTAAAGGTATTGTAAATAAATACGGATCTCAAGTTACGGGCACAGAAGTAAATCTTGAGGGCTTTTCTCTTTCTTTGCGCAAAGGAATTGCTTCTATAGATAAGCTTACTGTTGCAAATCCTGAGGGATACACACAAAAGAATCTGTTTTCTTTGGCCAACGTTACTGTAACTGTTGATACAAAGAGCCTTACTACTGATACCATTATCATAGATTCTATCATTGTTAATGAACCGGTAATTAACTACCAAATGTTATCTGCAACTAAAAATAACATTGGTCAAATACTTGAAAACATCAAGAAAAACACAGCTTCTGCAGAAGAAAATTCTGCCACAAAAGATACCAAGAAAGAAGAAAAAGCTGAAAAACCTTCAAAACAAGTAATCATTAAAAGAGTAGAGGTAAATTCCGGTCAAATAGACATTACCACTCTTGTTGGCACAGCAAATGTTAAATTTCCACAAATTGTTTTAACAGACATTGGTGCAGAAAAGAAAGGCATTTCAATTGTTGAAAGTATCAGCCACTTGTTTACAACCATCTTAAATACAGCCACACAGGCAGTTGTTGTAAGTGGTGTAAGCGATCTTAAAGATGCTGCCGTTGACGGAGCTAAATCTTTAACAGAAGGTGTAGGCAAAGGTGCTTCATCTTTGAAAGAAAAATTAAAGTCAGGCTTTGGTTTGTTTGGAAAAGATTAATCTGACAAATAGTCTAAAACCAAATCTGGTGATAAAATCTGGGGTAGCACAACGTAAGCTGTGCTACCTTTTTTATAATACACATACAGCGGAATACTCTTTCTGCCATATTTTGCCAACAAATCTGCCACTTGTTTATTTTCTGTTGTCCAATCTGCCTTAATAAGGTTGATATTTTGTTTTCTAACTTCATCTAAAAACTTTTCAGATTCTAAAGTTGTTTTTTCATTAATCATACAGGTTAAACACCATTTTGCAGAAAAGTTTATAAACACAGGTTCTTTTTTTTCCAACAAAGTTTCAAGCCTTGCCAAATCAAGATTTTGCCATTGTGAATTTTTAGTTGGTTTTGAGGAGTTAATTTGATTAAACAAAACCCAAGCAAGCCATATGCATGTAGCAAGAATTAATAATATGCAAATTTTTTTGAAGTTTTCTATAAATCTTTTTCCTTTGGGTAAAAATTTTTTAATCTGTTTTGGAAAAATCATAATCAAAGCAAAGGGAAGGGAATATCCTATTCCTAAAGATGAGAAAACCGCTAAATTTTCATATAAATTACTGTTAAGTGCATATGCCACTGCAACTCCCATAAACGGTGCAGTGCAGGGGCTGGCAATTAAAATGGCCAAAAAACCGGTAAAAAAAGCGTTTGCCGGAGTAATTTTATTTATAAACGTCAAAAACTTTGAACTGATGCTGATTTTTTGAGTGATAAGCAATAAAATAAAAACAAATAATAACAGCATGGTAAATACAAAATAAGAATTTTGCATTTGAAATCCCCAACCCAAATTTTGTCCGGTGCTTTTGATATTCCATAATAAAATGGCAAATAACAAAGTGGAGCAAACTACCCCAAAGGCATATAATCCGGCTTCTTTAAGAGTTTGTCTTTTTTTAAGCGGTGCATTAATCAAAGTATAAGCCTTTATAGATAAAACAGGCAAGACACATGGCATCACATTTAATATAATACCGCCCAAAAATGCAAATAACATAAACATACATAATCCGGACGAAGCATGGTTTTGATCTTTAAAGATTTGTATAGTCAAATTTTTGCTTTGCGGAATACACTCTTCTCCGTTACAAGCCTGCCAGGAAATCAATAATTCCAAAGGTTTTTCTTCTTGAATATCTAACAAAATTTCTGCAGTTATGCTGTTTTTAAAAATTGTCTGATTATATTCATTTTCCAAAGGCTTAGACCATTTTTGTGAAATAATGGGGTAATTTGCACTTATCTTTGTCGCTTTACCGATTTTGTTTGGCTTATTTGACAATATATACCAGTTTGGCGCAATTTTAAAATTGAGGACAATTTTTTGGATTCCTAGCCCCAGTTGCTGTAATTCGTTTTCTATGTTTACGGCAACAATTTCTTGTGCATTTAGTTTAAACGCAAATAAACAGAATAAAAAAACAAGTATTTTACAGCATTTTTTCATCGTCAATTCCGCTTATATTAAAGGTATAAAAGGCCCCAATTACCACTGCGGCGGATTTTACCAAAGCCAACACGCCAAAGCCGATTGCAAGTTGCATAAACCAGTTTGGCAACAAACACATACATATGAGGGCGGCAAAAATTTCTGTTCCGTGCATTAATGGGCTCATATAAAAAGGTTTATTTGCCGTTTTTTTATTTTTTCTGTAACTAACTGCGGCAAAAGTAAGCGTTGCGGTAGCACAAGATAAAAAAGCAAATAATAAAAAACTTGCTGCCACTGCATTTTGTTGAGGATTTGCCAAAGCAAAAGCAAAAATTGTTATGGCATAAAAAGTATAGTCTAAAACCATGTCCAAAAAACAACCAAAATCAGTTGGCTTTGTTTTTTTGGCAATTGCTCCGTCCAAAACATCACAAAACCTGTTTAATATAATTAACAAAATTGCCCAATAAAACATGCTTAGAGCAATAAAGTTTACTGCCAGTAATCCAAATATAAAACCGGTTAAACTGACCAGATTTGCCTTCAAGCCAAGTTTAACAGCTTTGGTTGCCAAAATATCGGTTATGACCACAAATTTTTTATATACGTTGCAAAACATCAAAGAACATTTGCAAAATATATATTTTTGGCATATGTAGTTTTTGATTGATTTTAGTTTTTTTCGCATATTATAATCTCCGAGAGGATTACATGAATAACACAATCATATCTCATATAAAATCAAAAGTAAAAGACAATATGCTACTTTTAAAATATATTTCAAGCATATTAGCCGTTACTTTGGTTCTAACATATATTTTTTTAAATGCGGATCCATACATTTATTATAATGGCCAGATATATTCCACATATTACAAAATAAAAATCAAAAACAATAAGAAAATTAAAGGGTTAGAAGATAAAATTAAAGAAAAGCTTGAAGATATAAATAATCAGATGTCGGTTTTTAATCCTCAATCTCACATCAGTCAAATAAACAATCTTAAAGCAGAAGATGTTATAAACATTAGCCAAGATATGAAGTATATTTTGCAGTCGGCCCAAAAGGTCTATTATGCATCGGAAAAAATGTATGATCCAACGGTAGGTCCGCTAATAGAATTGTGGGGGTTTGGCGTAAATAAAGAACAGAAAATTCCAACAGATGACGAGGTTAAAAAGAAATTACAATATGTCGGTTTTGATAAAATACAAATAACTGATAATCAGTTAAAAAAACTTCATACACAAACATTTATTAATCTATCTTCCATTGCAAAAGGTTTTGCTGTAGATAAAATTTCAGAGTTACTGCAGTCTTACGGCTATCAAGATTTTTTAATAGATATTGGCGGAGAAATCAGAGTAAAAGGCAACAAAATCGGCAATAGCGGATGGAATATCGGAGTTTCATATCCGCAAGCAGATAATTATAACAACATTTTAACATTAAACATAAAAGACTTTTCGGTTGCTACATCCGGCGATTACAGAAAGTTTTTTACAGATAAAAGCGGTAAAAAATATGCTCATACCATATCTCCGATTAACGGATACCCGGTTGCACACAATCTTTCTTCTGTAACAGTTTTTGCCAAAGAGTGTATGTTGGCTGATGCCTGGGCCACGGCATTTATGTCTTTAGGAGAAGAAAAAGGCTTGGAAATTGCCAACAAACAGCAAATTGCGGCCATTTTTATTGTTAAAACACAAAACAGATATAAGATAGTAAACTCAGATAAAATGAAAGAAATTTTTGGAGAATAAATTGAGAGACAAAATCATACATAAAGGTACAATTATAGAAAAAAAAGAAGATAAAGTGTATGTAAGCATCAATCAAGCTTCTGCCTGCGCTCATTGTCAATTAAAAGGGGCTTGCAATACTCATGAATGCCAGACCAAAATTATGCCAATAATAGTAAAAAATGCTCAAGATTTTAATGTTGGCGAAGACGTAACATTATCCATTGATCAAAATCAGGCGTTTTGTGCTCTTTTCTATGCATATATTTTTCCGTTTATATTACTCATGATATCTTTTTTTGGTCTGACATATTGGGGTATTTCAGAAATTAAAGCTGGGATTTTTGTGCTAATTATCTTGATTATATATTATTTATTGTTAGTATTGCTCAATAAATATCTGCAAACAAAGATACAAATAAGCATAGAAAAAAGAGAAGACAGATGATATCAAACATAATAGCAAACGTTTTGGTTGTGGCCCTTATATCTTTAATCGGAGCAACGGTGTTATACCTTGTTGCTAAAAAATTTGTTGTTAAAGAAGATGAAAGAATAGATATTATAGAAAGCATTCTTCCCGGTGCAAATTGCGGAGCATGTTCCAAGGCCGGATGCAGAGATTTTGCCTCTTGTTGTGTAAAATGCAGTGAGCAGGATTTTGCAAATTTACATTGTCCGGTTGGCGGAAATGCAACAATGAGCAAAATTGCAGACGTTTTGGGGTATAAAAGTTCACAAAAATCCCCGCTTGTTGCTGTATTAAAATGCAATGGGTCATGCCAGAATGCACCTGCAAAAGTGGAATATATAGGTTTAAAAAGTTGTGCCACGGCTCACAGTTTTAGTGTTGGATTAAGCGGATGTCCAAA
>JAZNSB010000011.1:0-3127 GCA_045590955.1 Alphaproteobacteria bacterium
TTACATTAGAAAAAGGCTTTACACGTGATATGCGTAACATAGGACATTATGGAACAGGAAAACTAGAAATAACAATAAAAAATCTTACCGATTTGGAAAAATCAAAAACATTAATAGAAAAAAGCTTAGCCAATTCTTAAATTCCCAGCCAAGTGGTCTATGGTTCGCAACTTTAGTCCGGTGATGGATATGCGGTGCGAGGTTGGGTATCAAGAAAAGCGCTTAAAATAGGCGTTTTTTGTTTTGGACGAGGTCAATCCAAAAGTATCTATTTTTCGTGATTTTAATAAAAAATCGCTTAGCGGTGGTTCATGTACACACACCATAAATAAAATACCGAATCTCACAAATCCCGCAAACTGTGGGCTTTTGAGGCCTCATCAAAGCACAAAAAAAAGAGGATAGAAACATCCTCTTTTTATAAATGGTGGGCCCTGCAAGACTCGAACTTGCGACCAGACCGTTATGAGCGGCCTGCTCTAACCAACTGAGCTAAGGGCCCATTTATCAACACAAAGAATAAAACCAAATCTTGGCAATTCTTTATCCGTCGAACTAGCAAGAAATTATGATATTTGTTATTTTAAGTCAAGACTTTTTTATGCTTGATTTTATTTTTTTTTGTTTTATACCTAAAAACGTTGTATGGAATAATTTATAAAGGATAAAACCTATGAAAATTGCTATTATCGGCACCGGTTATGTCGGTTTGCCAAGTGGCGTCGGATTTGCACATTTAGGTCACGATGTTGTTTGTATAGACAAAGATGCCACTAAAATAAATAATCTTAAACAATCAATTTCCCCTATTTTTGAAGACGGACTTTCTGAGCTTTTGCAAAGCACCGTTAAATCAGGAAAAATCAAATTTACAACCGATATGCAGGAAGGCATTTCTTCTGCAGACATAGTTATTATTGCTGTTGGAACTCCGCCTCATCCGGTTACCAAAGAAGCAGACCTGTCATATATTTATGCTGTGGCAAAAGAAATGGCTCCATTTTTAAGCGGATATACAACAGTTGCCACAAAGTCTACAGTTCCTGTCGGAACCGGAGATAAAATTGAACAAATACTTAAAGATGTTAACCCAACTGCTGATTTTGACGTTATTTCTTTACCGGAGTTTTTGCGCGAAGGTTTCGCCGTATATGACTTTTTTAACCCGGATAGAATTATTGTCGGCACAAATTCTGAACGTTCTAAAGAACAAATGAAACAACTGTATGCACCTTTTGGGGACAAAGCAAATATAGTATTTGTAAATAGAAAATCTTCAGAAACCATAAAATATGCATCAAATGCTTTTCTTGCTATAAAAATTCATTACATCAATGAAATTGCAAACTTTTGCGAAAAATCCGGAGCAGACGTATTTGAAGTTGCAAAAGGAATTGGGCTTGATAACCGTATTGGTAACAAATTTTTAAATCCAGGTCCCGGATACGGCGGAAGCTGTTTTCCAAAAGATACAAACGCAATGGCATACATGGCCAAACAATATGGAATGGAGTTGCAACTCATTCAAACAGCCATAACCGGCAATGACAATCGTCGTATTGATATGGCAAATAAAATTTTACATTCTGTAAAAGACATTCCAAACGCAAAAATTGCCGTTTTGGGTCTTGCTTTTAAGGGTGGAACAGACGACTGCAGAATGTCACCTGCAATTGATATTGTTAAAATTTTGTTGGAAAAAAATGCAAATATCACAGCCTTTGACCCCAAAGCCATGGACAACGCAAAACAAATTTTGTCAGACCGCATCAAATATGCATCTTCTGCCTATGAAGCGGTAGAAAATGCAGATGTTTTGGTTGTTCTTACTGAATGGGAAGAATTCAAATCTCTTGATTTAAACATTATCAAAAACAAAATGAAAACACCAAACATTGTTGATTTACGTAACTTGCTAAACAAACAACAAGCAACAGAGCTTGGTTTTTCATATAAAGGTATTGGAAGATAATTTGGAAAAAATACTGCTTTTATCTTGTTGTGCTCCCTGCTCTTGTGCTGTTATAAAACAAATGGCACAAGACGGAGCAAATTTTGCCGTATATTTTTATAATCCCAATATCTTTCCGCAAGAAGAATGGCACAAAAGAAAAGAAGAAAATAAAAAAGTATGTCAGGCATATAACGTTGATTTTATAGAAGAAAGCTATGACAACAATTTGTGGCATGAACGCATAAAAGGGCTGGAAGACGAACCTGAAAGAGGTTTACGTTGCAACGCATGTTTTGCTATGCGATTAGAAAAAACTGCTCAATATGCCCTTAAAAACGGATTTACAGCCATATCTTCAGTATTAGGTGTATCAAGATATAAAAACTTGCAACAAGTAAATCAAATTTCACAAGAAATTGCAGACAAATACAATATAAAATTCATAGAAATTGAAGGCCGTAAAAACGGCATGCAAGAAAAAAGATTTGCCTTAATTAAAGAGCTTGATTTATATTCTCAAACATATTGCGGATGTAAATTTTCTATGCCAACAAAGTCAGCACAAGACCAACCACAAGTGGAATAGAAACATTATCATCAATTCTGATTTTTTCATCAAACATTTCTACTAACGTTGCGCAGATACAAGCAATTACACTAGCATATGTAACCGGAACAATAAAGTTTGTTATTAACATTACCAACAATGCACTAACCAAAAATGCCAACACTCCTTCTGTGCTTTTATGTTTGATGATCTTTCTCATACCATACACTCTGCCAAACAAAGCTGCACAAGTATCAGAAATTAGCATGACAGTCAAAGAAACAATGGCAACTTCTTTAGAAAATAATAACAAGCACAAAATTGATGCCAATAAAACATACATTCCGCCGGTTGCCTGAAATGCATCTTTTTTTCTTTCTGCATCACGCATTATTCTATAAAAAATCAGCCCAAAAGTTTTTCTGGCCCACTTCCATTTTTTATAGTTACCATATTCTAAAAACAAATCACCCAGCAATAAACCGCAAAAAACATATATTGCCGTTTGTTTATTTATAAAATAAATCAGCAATGGTATCCACAAAGAGCTCAGATGAATAAGCTTGCGATAAAATTCTTGTTTTAGAGATTTATCAAGATTTATTCCCAATTTTTCTGCAAATTGG
>JAZNSB010000012.1:0-46307 GCA_045590955.1 Alphaproteobacteria bacterium
CTTTTTGACGGACAATTGGTATCATTTGATACTTATGACGACAATGGTAAGCCTGCCGCAGAAAATGTGGTGGTATTAGCCTAAAATGCAAAAAAAGCACTCCAAAAGGAGTGCTTTTTTGTTTTACTCTTATAGAGCTTATTAAGGTTGGTGCAATGATTTTTTTTATTTCTGATTTTTTGCAAATCACTGATTTGACTCAAATAGAGTCTGGCTAAGGGATTGCGGAAAAATTTTTTTGCATTTTTTTGATTATTTTGCTTTACAAATATCACCAAATATGTTAAAAGGCACGCACGCAAGGGTGAGTAAGGTTTTGAGAATCGATGCGCCCATTGATATAAAACATATTGTAATACCTATACTGTTGCAGTGTTTTTTCCTTGAAAAACAAAAGGTTGTTGCAACGAGAAGGCATACTGAACAGCATGTATTACAGAGTTTAACGTTTAGATGACAAATGGAAAGCATCTCGCTTTTTTTTGTTATCTAGTTATAAGGTAAAGTAGAAATGATAGATACACAAAATATAAGAATTCGCCTTAAAGCTTTTGATCACAGATTGCTTGATCTTTCTACAAAAGAAATTGTGAGCACAGCCAAAAGAACAGGGGCAAATGTTAGAGGTCCAATACCTCTTCCAACAAGAATCGAGAAGTTTACGGTAAACCGTTCTCCTCACGTGGATAAAAAGTCTCGTGAACAATTTGAAATCAGAACACACAAGAGACTTCTTGATATTGTAGATCCAACACCGCAGACAGTTGATGCATTGATGAAATTGGATTTGGCTGCCGGCGTAAATGTTGAAATAAAACTTTAGTTAACAATGTTGGCTTTTGAAATACAAAGTCAACCAATTGAAAAGGAAAAATAAATAATGCGTACGGGTTTAATCGCAAAGAAGCTGGGAATGTCCCGCATTTTTGAAGTAGACGGATCTCATACTCCGGTTACTATTCTTAGTGTGGAAGATTTGAAGGTTGTTGCAGTAAAAACTCTTGATAAGGACGGTTATAGCGCAGTTCAGCTCGGAACTGGCGCTGCAAAGCCAAACAGAGTTTCAAAAGCCTTGAAAGGACATTTTGCAAAAGCTAATGTAGAACCAAAGAAAAAATTGGCAGAATTTAGAGTTTCTGAAGACTGCTTGCTTTCTGTTGGTGATGAATTGTCCGTTGAACATTTTGTTAAAGGACAATATGTTGACGTTTGCGGAACATCAATCGGTAAAGGTTTCGCAGGTGTTATGAAAAGACATAATTTTGCCGGTTTGGAAGCATCTCACGGTGTTTCAATTTCTCACCGCTCTCACGGATCAACTGGTCAAAGACAAGATCCTGGTAAGGTGTTTAAGGGCAAAAAAATGGCCGGACATATGGGTAATGAAAGAGTTACCGTGCAAAACCTTAAAATTGCCGACATTGATGTGGCAAATGGTTTGATTATGGTAAAAGGTGGTGTCCCCGGATGTGATAATTCTTGGGTTTACATTACTGATGCTGTTAAGAAAGTGGCTAATGTTACATTGCCAACACCAGCCGGTTTGAAAAAAATAGCTGAGCCTGTTGCTCCTGTAAAGGAAGCTGAAGCAGCTCCTGCTGAAGAGATTAAAGAATAGGAGTTTGAAAATGAAACAGGACATCTTTAATTTAGATAATCAAAAAGTCGGTTCAATTGAACTGGATGACTCTATTTTCGGAGTAGAGGTTCGTGCCGATATTTTGCACAGAGTTGTAAACTGGCAATTGGCTATGCGCCAATCAGGTTGTCACAGCACTAAAGGTCGTTCAGATGTTGCTTTGACCGGATCTAAACCTTTCAAACAAAAAGGTGGCGGTCGTGCACGTCAAGGTTCTTACAAAGGCACACAATTCAGAAAAGGTGGTATTGTGTTTGGTCCTGTTGTAAGAGACCACTCTCATGATTTGACCAAAAAATTCAGACAACTTGGTCTTAAAACAGCTCTTTCTGCAAAATTAAAAGAAGGAAATTTGTTGGTTATTGATGAAGCAAAACTTGCTCAGCCAAAAACAAAAGAATTGATTGCAAAATTAAATTCTTGCGGTTTGAACAACTGTTTGTTCATTGATGGTAAAGAAGTTGATATCAATTTTGCATTGGCATCAAGATCAATTGTTGGTGTAGATGTATTGCCAACCGTTGGTGCAAATGTTTATGATATTTTGAAAAAAGAAAAATTGGTTTTGACTAAGGATGCAGTTGCTTGTTTAGAGGAGAGATTGAAATGAAAAAATCTGAAAAAACAACAAATAATGTAACTACAAAAATGTATGATACATTAACTCGTCCGATTATTACCGAAAAATCTATGTTGTCTTCTGAAGCAGGCAAGGTGGTTTTTGAAATTCCGTCTTGGGCAACAAAAGACGATGTTAAAAAAGCTGTTGAAGCAATTTTTAACGTAAAGGTTACAAAGGTAAATACAATCAATCAACTGGGTAAACAAAAACGCTTTAAAGGTCAGCTCGGTAAACGTTCTGATGTTAAGAAAGCTTTGGTTAGCCTGGCTGAAGGTCAAAACATTGATGTTACAACAGGAATATAAGATATGGCACTGAAAAAATATAAGCCCACTTCACCGGGTTTGCGTCAGCTGGTTAGTGTTGACAAAAGCGAGCTCTATAAAGGAGCACCGGAGAAATCCCTGACAAAAGGTTTGACCAAGACAGGTGGGCGCGATAATTTTGGTCACGTTACAAGTCGTAGAATTGGTGGCGGTCATAAGCGTAAATATCGTCTTATTGACTTTAAACGCAACAAATACGATGTTGAAGCAACTGTAGAAAGAATTGAGTATGATCCAAACAGATCATCATTTATTGCTCTTATCAATTATACAGATGGAGAAAAAGCATATATTTTAGCTCCACAAAGATTGAAAGCCGGCGATAAAGTAATTTCTTCTGCAAAAGCAGATATTAAACCGGGTAATGCTATGCCTTTGAAGAGTATGCCTGTTGGTACCATTATCCACAACGTTGAACTTAAAGTTGGCAAGGGTGCTCAATTGGTTAGAGCTGCCGGCTGTTATGCTCAGCTTGTTGGTAAAGATGCAGGTTATGCTCAATTGAAGCTTAACTCCGGTGAATTGCGTTTGGTTAGAGAAGAATGTTTGGCAACAGTTGGTGCCGTATCTAACCCAGACAACCAAAATAGGTCACTTGGTAAGGCCGGTAGAAACAGATGGTTAGGTAATCGTCCGGTTTCTCGTGGTGTTGCCATGAACCCTGTAGATCACCCGCACGGTGGTGGTGAAGGTCGCACATCAGGCGGTCGTCATCCAGTTACTCCATGGGGTAAACCAACTAAGGGTTATAAGACTCGTTCTAACAAACAGACGGATAAATTCATTATGAGAAGCCGTCATCAAAACAAGAAGAAATAGGGAGAATAAACTATGACACGTTCCGTATGGAAAGGACCTTTTGTTGATGGTTATCTCTTGAAAAAAGCAGATAAAGCTAGAGAGTCTGGTCGTAATGAAGTGATTAAGATTTGGTCTAGAAGATCTACATTGTTGCCACAATTTGTTGGTTTAACTTTTGGTGTTCACAATGGACATAAGTTTATACCTGTATTGGTAACAGAAGAGATGATTGGTCACAAATTTGGTGAATTTGCCCCGACACGTACATTCTACGGTCACGCAGGCAATAAGAAAGCAGAAAGAGGAGGAGCACATGGAAAATAAGAAACAGGCAAAAGCTGTTGCTTTATCTTTGAGAACTTCTCCAAGAAAACTTAATTTGGTAGCACAATCAATTAGAGGATTGGATGTTTCTAAGGCAATTGCAGAACTTACTTTTTCAAAGAAAAGAATTGCAAAGTCAGCTTTGGAGGTTTTACAATCAGCAATTGCTAATGCTGAAAACAATCATCAGCTCAACATTGATAAGCTTTATGTTAGTGAAGCTTATGTTGGAAAGAGCTTGGTTATGAAACGTATGAACGCTAGAGCCAGAGGAAGAAGCGCTAGAATTTTGAAGCCTTTTTCTAATTTGACAATAGTAGTTTCAGAGCGAGGAGAATAAAGATGGGACAGAAAGTAAATCCTACAGGTCTTCGTTTAGGTGTTAACCGCACATGGGATTCTCGCTGGTATGCAGATGAAGAATATGTTGGTTTTCTGCATGAAGATTTGAAGATTAGAGAATTCTTGAAAAAGAAATTAGCTCAAGCAGGTGTTTCAAAAATTGTTATTGAACGTCCACAGAAAAAAGCAAGAGTTACAATTCACTCAGCACGTCCGGGTATTGTAATCGGTAAAAAAGGTCAGGATATTGAATTTTTGAGAAAAGATATTCAAAAAATGACATCTTCTGAAGTTCAACTTAACATTTTGGAAGTTAGAAAACCTGAACTTGATGCAAAATTGGTTGCAGAAAGTGTTGCACAACAATTGGAAAGACGTATTGCTTTCCGTAGAGCAATGAAAAGAGTTATGCAGTCAGCTTTGCGTTTGGGAGCAGAAGGTATAAAAGTAAGTTGTTCCGGTCGTTTAGGCGGTGCAGAAATTGCAAGAACAGAGTATTACAGAGAAGGAAGAGTTCCTTTGCATACTTTGAGAGCCGACATTGATTATGGCACAGCTACTGCTCATACAACATATGGTGCTTGTGGTGTAAAAGTTTGGATCTATAAAGGTGAAATTATGTCACACGATCCTATGGCACAAGACAAGAAACTTGCTGAGCAGAAATAAGAGAGGATAGAAGAAAATGTTAAGTCCGAAAAGATTAAAGTTCCGTAAGCAGCATAAGGGTCGTATTCACGGCGATGCTAAAGGCGGATCAAGCTTAAGTTTTGGTTCATACGGCTTAAAAGCTCTTACTCCGGAAAGAATCACAGCTCGTCAAATTGAGGCAGCTCGTCGTGCAATTACTCGTGAGATGAAGAGGTTGGGTCAGTTGTGGATTAGAATTTTTCCAGACGTGCCTGTGACAGATAAACCTGCCGAGGTGAGAATGGGAAAAGGAAAAGGCGCTCCGGAATACTGGGCATGTCGTGTAAAACCGGGCAGAATAATGTTTGAAATCGGTGGCGTTTCTGAAGAAGTTGCCAGAAAAGCATTTGCCTTGGGTGCAGCAAAATTACCTGTAAAGAGTAAAATTGTATGCAAATTGAACTCAGATGCAAGTAAGGAGAAGCAAAATGGTTAAAACAAAAGATCTTCGTGCGATGAGCATTGACGAACTGGAAGCTAAATTGCTTCAAAATAAGAAAGAGCAGTTTAACATGAGAGTTCAAAAAGCAACAGGACAATTGACCAATACGGCCAATGTTAGAAAGTTGCGTCGTGAAATTGCAAAAATCAACACGCTCATAGCAGAGCGCAAGAAGAATTAATAAAGGAGAAATGTTATGCCTAAAAGAATTCTTCAAGGTGTTGTTGTAAGTGATAAACAGGACAAAACTGTCGTAGTAAAAGTTGAACGCCAGATTATGCACCCTGTTTATAAGAAGTTCATCAAAAAGAGCAAAAAATATGCTGCTCATGATGAAAATAACCAGTTCAAGATTGGAGATGAGGTAAAGATTATTGAATCTAGACCAATATCAAAGAACAAGACTTGGACAGTTTTAGTAGATAACGCCTAAGAAGTGAAAGGAATTATGTTATGATTCAAATGCAAACCAACCTGGATGTAGCAGATAATTCTGGTGCACGCAAGGTGCAGTGCATTAAAGTTCTTGGAGGTTCCAAGAGAATGCACGCTTCTGTTGGTGACATTATTGTTGTGTCTGTAAAAGACGCTATCCCAAGAGGTCGTGTTAAAAAAGGCGACGTTCAAAAGGCAGTAATTGTTAGAACAGCAAGTGATATTAGACGTAAAGACGGAAGCGTTATCCGTTTTGATTCAAACGCAGTTGTTTTGGTAAACAAAGATGGAGAACCAATTGGAACTCGTATTTTTGGCCCTGTTACCAGAGAACTGAGAAACAAGAAATTTATGAAAATAATTTCATTAGCACCGGAGGTATTATAATGCCAAAATTGAAAATTAAAAAAGGTGATAAAGTAATAGTTTTATCTGGCGAAGATAAAGGTAAAACAGGAGAGATTATTAAGGCAATGCCAAAAGAAAATAAAGTTTTGGTAGCCGGTATTAATCTTGTAAAAAGACACACCAAACCCAGCCAAGAGAATGCTGGCGGCATTATTAGCAAAGAGGCTCCTATTTGTGCTTGCAAAGTAGCTCTTGTTGACCCTAAAACAGGAAAAGCAACAAAAGTCGGCTACAAAATTGAAAAGGACAAAAAGGTAAGAGTTGCTCGTAAGTCCGGTGAAGTAATCGATAAATAAGGGAAACTTTTATGACAAATTTTAGAAATTTATATGAAAAGTCAATAAAAAAGTCTCTTGTGGAAAAATTCGGTTACACAAATCCACATGAGATTCCAAAGTTGACAAAGATTGTTCTCAACATGGGCATTGGTGAAGCCGTTGCGGACAAGAAAAAATTAACAAACGCTATGGAAGAAATGGCTTTGATAGCAGGTCAAAAACCGGTTGCAACAAAAGCCAGAAAATCTATTGCAACCTTCAAACTTAGAGAAGGAATGCCAATCGGATGTAAAGTTACTTTGCGTTCTGACAGAATGTATGAGTTTTTGGAGAGATTGGTAAATATAGCTCTTCCTCGTGTAAGAGACTTCCACGGTATTAACGGTAAAAACTTTGATGGTAGAGGCAATCTTGCTTTTGGAATAAAAGAACAGATCATCTTTCCGGAAATTAACTATGATAAAGTTGAAAACATTATCGGAATGGATGTGGTTATTTGTACTTCTGCAAAGACAGACGAAGAAGCAAGAGCTTTATTAACTGCTTTCAATTTACCATGTAAGAAATAAGGAAAAAACTTATGGCAAAAACAAGTTCAGTTTACAGAAACTTAAAAAGACAGAAGATGGCAGAAAAATTTGCAAATCGTCGTCGTAAGTTGAAAGAGATTGTAATGGATAAAACAATCGCTCCTGAGGAGAGATTCCAAGCAACTCTTAAATTAGCAGAATTGCCAAGAAACTCTGCAAAGATCAGATTTAGAAATCGTTGCAAGTTGACAGGTCGTTCACGTGGGTATTACAGAAAGTTCGGTTTGGGCAGATCAGAGCTCAGAGATATGGCCGGATTTGGTGAAATACCCGGTTTGGTAAAATCAAGCTGGTAAGGAGATAAGTATAATGTCTATGTCAGATACTTTGGGCGATATGCTCACACGCATTAGAAACGCACAAAGAGCTAGAAAAAATGAGGTTGTTACTCCTGCTTCTCGCTTGCGTGAAAATGTGTTAGAAGTTCTCAAAAAAGAAGGATTTATATTGGGTTATGAAAGATACAATGTACGTCCTGGCGTTGATGAGATCAAAATTAAGTTGAAGTATCATGAAGGTGCTTCCGTAATAAAAGAAATATACCGCGTATCTACTCCGGGCAGAAGAGTTTATTCTTCAGTTAAAGATTTGCCTAGAGTATATAATGGTTTGGGTATTTCAATCATTTCTACACCACAAGGTGTTATGAGTGATAATGATGCCAGAAAAGCCAACGTTGGCGGTGAAATTTTGTGTCAGGTATTTTAAGGGAGAAAACAGATGTCTAGAGTTGGAAAATATCCTGTTATTGTCCCTGCCGGTGTGGAAGTTGTTATTGACAACAATACCGTTAAGGCAAAAGGCAAACTTGGTGAATTGCAGTTTACTTTTAATGCAGACCATGTTGATGCAAAATTAGAAGAAGGAAAAATCTGCGTTAGCAAAAAACACGAAACAAAAGAAGCAGCTATTTTGTGGGGAACTACAAGAGCGCAAATTAATTCGATTGTTAAAGGTGTTAGCGAAGGATTTGTGAAAGATTTGGAATTGGTAGGTGTGGGTTATAAAGCAAGAGTTGAAGGAACAAAAAAATTGGTTCTTTCTTTGGGCTTTTCTCATGATGTTAATTTTGAAATTCCTGAAGGAATTAAAGTTGTTTGCGAATCTCCAACACAAATCAAAATCAGTGGTGCAGATAAACAATTGGTTGGCCAAGTTGCTGCGGAAGTTCGCGCATATAGAAAACCAGAACCATATAAAGGTAAAGGTGTGAAGTATGTTGGCGAATATGTACGTCGCAAAGAAGGCAAAAAGAAATAAGGATAGGTAACATGAATACGCCAAAAAAATTGTTTGAAAAAAGAAAACAACGCGTAAGAACAACATTGAAGAATGTAGCGAATGGAAAGATGAGATTGTCTGTATTTCGCTCAGGAAAACATATGTATGCGCAAATAATTGACGACACTAAAGGTGTTACTGTTGCTTCTGCTTCTACATTAGATAAAAGTGTTAGAGAAGTTATCAAAAAAACAGCTAACATTGAAGCTGCTGCTTATATTGGAACAACTTTGGCAAACAAAGCCGTTAAATGCGGTATTAACGAAGTTGTGTTTGATAGAGGCGGTTATATCTATCACGGAAGAGTTAAAGCTTTGGCTGACGCAGCAAGAGCTGCCGGTTTGAAGTTCTAGGAGAAAGCGAATGACACAAGTAAATGCTAGAAAAGAAGACAAAAAAGTTGAAGAATTGGTTGAAAAACTGGTTCATGTCAATCGTGTAGCCAAAACTGTAAAAGGTGGTCGTAATATGTCTTTTGCTGCTGTTGTGGTAGTAGGAGATAAGAAAGGCCGCGTTGGATACGGAAACGGTAAAGCTGCTGAAGTTCCAGAAGCAATTACAAAAGCAACCAACGAAGCTAAGAAAAACATGATAAGAGTTCCTTTGAGAGAAGGCAGAACTTTGCATCATGACGTTGCCGGTCGTTTTGGAGCAGGAAAGGTTTATTTGAGAACAGCTCCTGCCGGTACCGGAATTATTGCCGGTGGTGCTATGCGTGCTATTTTTGAAGTTTTGGGCATTCAAGACGTTGTTGCAAAATCTTTGGGATCTAACAATCCTTATAACATGATTAAAGCAACATTTAATGCTCTTGAAGCAATCAATTCTCCAAGAATGGTAGCAGCTAAACGTGGTAAAAAAGTTGGTGATATTGTTTCTCGCAGAGAAAATGCTCCGACAAAACCTGTTGCTGAGGAGATGTAATTATGGCTGAAAAAACAATCAAAGTTACACAAGTAAACAGCAAAATAGGGCACAGCGCTGATCAGAAAAAAACTTTAATCGGTTTGGGTTTGAAAAAAATGGGAAAAACTTCTGTTTTGAAAGATACTCCAGCCGTTAGAGGAATGATCAAAAAAGTTGCTCACCTGGTAAAAGTTGAAGAGTAAACTTTAGTTCTGTAAAGGAGTTTTTACTCCTTTACAGGCAAGTTTGAAACAAATAAATTAAGGTGAAATGACATGAAACTTAATGAATTAAAAGACAATAATGGTGCAAGACAAGCTTCAAAACGTATCGGTAGAGGTATCGGTAGCGGAAAAGGTAAGACATCAGGAAAAGGTCATAAAGGTTATAAGGCTCGTTCAGGTGCTTCCGTTAATGGTTTTGAAGGCGGTCAAATGCCAATTTATCGTAGATTGCCAAAACGTGGTTTTAAAAACCATTTTGCTAAAGAATATGCAATTGTTAATTTGGATAAAATCCAAAAAGCAATTGATGCCGGCAAATTAAATGCAAATGAAGTTAATGTTGAAACACTTACTTCAGCAGGTTTGGTAAACAAAACTTTGGATGGTGTACGTTTGTTGGCAAGAGGAGCTGTAACAGTAAATGTAAATATTACAGTTAACTCTGCATCTAAAGCTGCAATTGCTGCAGTTGAAAAAGCAGGCGGCAAAGTAAACGTTGACGCTTAGTTTTGAATTAAGCAATGAAAATAAAAAAGAGCTGCAAAATGCGGCTCTTTTTTTGTATGTAGGATGTGCAAAAAGTTATAAATTTAAATAATGTCGGGATAAAATTAAATTAGTTGCATAAAAAATTTTTTGTTGTATTAATATCTTGACTTAAAATAGCAGAACTTATGTTCAATGCTTTGTTTTAAATAAAAAATATGAGGAAAAAATAATGGTATCATTAGCAGAAAAAATGGCATCGGGAATTGATGCTTCAGTGTTTGGAAAAGCCGAAGATCTGAAAAAAAGATTGTGGTTTACTTTTTGGGCATTGGTAGTTTTTAGATTAGGAACTTTTATTCCTTTACCGGGAATAGATCCGCACATTTTGTCTGATATTTTTGCACAAAATTCAGGCGGAATTTTGGGGATGTTTAATATGTTTTCCGGTGGAGCTTTGGAGCGTATGACCATTTTTGCATTAAACATTATGCCATATATTTCTGCGTCCATCATTATTCAGTTGGGACAATCTGTTATTCCTTCTTTGCAAGCTTTGAAAAAAGATGGTGAAGCAGGACACAGAAAAGTTACTCAATATACAAGAATTTTAACGGTTTTGATTACTATTATTCAAGGATATGGTATAGCTGTTGGTTTGGAAGGAATGAGAGGTTCTACCGGAATGTCTGCAGTAATTGACCCAGGTTTTGTCTTTCGTTTTACCACAATTGTTTCTTTGGTTGGTGGAACAATGTTTATTGTTTGGCTTGGTGAACAAATGACATCAAGAGGTGTTGGAAACGGTTCTTCATTGATAATTACTGCCGGTATTATTTCCGGAATTCCGGGGGCATTGGCTCAAACATTTGAATTGGGAAGAGTTGGTTCTATGTCAATTGGTCTTATTTTGGGCTTGATTGTAATGGCAGCCGCTTTGATTTACGTGATTGTTTTGGTTGAAAGGGCTCAAAGAAAAATTTCAATTCAATATCCAAAGAGAAATATGGCTTTTGGTGCAAATTCTCAAGAAACATCTCATTTGCCGTTAAAGATTAACCCAACAGGTGTTATTCCACCGATTTTTGCCAGCTCTTTATTGTTGTTGCCGATCACAATTGCAAATTTGAGCGCAGAAAATGGTCCTGCATGGGTGCAGACATTAAGTCAAGTGTTGGGACATGGCAAACCTTTGTACTTGTTGTTGTATTCTGCATTGATTATGTTTTTTGCATTTTTCTATACCGCAGTTGTATTTAACCCAGAAGAAACAGCAGAAAACTTGAAAAAGCATGGCGGATTTATTGCCGGAATAAGACCTGGAAGAAATACTGCCGAATATCTTGATTATGTAATTACAAGATTGACTGTATTGGGTGCTATATATTTGACAGCATTGTGTATTTTGCCTGAAATTTTAATCTACAAGCTTTCTGTTCCGTTTATTTTGGGAGGAACGACATTGCTTATCGTTGTTCAGGTTACAATGGACTTTATGGCACAAATTCAGTCTCATTTGATTGCATATCAATATGAATCTTTGATTAAAAAAGCCTCTTTGGCAGGAAAAAAACGTAGAAGATAGGAAGGTAAAATGGCTAAAAGAACAAATTTGATTTTGACAGGTGTGCTTGGTAGTGGAAAAGGAACGCAGGCAGCGGTTTTGTTGGAAAAAATGAAGGTTCCTCATCTTTCAACCGGAGATATGTTGAGGGCAGAAGTGGCAAAAGGAAGCGAACTTGGTTTGCAAATTAAAGAAGTTTTACAAACAGGCGGGTTGGTTTCTGATGATATGGTAATAGAAATGGTTTCTGCCAGATTAGATGAACCTGATTGTGCAAACGGATTTATTTTAGATGGTTTTCCAAGAACTTTGGAACAAGCTAAACGTTTGGATGAAGTGATGAAGAAAAAAGGCTTAAAGATTGATCTTGTTGTAAACATGGAAGTTCCGGAAGATGTTGTTATGGCAAGAATTTTAGGTCGTTTTTCTTGTGCAAAATGTGGTGCAGGATATAACGACAGATTTAGAAAACCAAAAGTAGAAGGCGTTTGTGATAAGTGCGGTTCAACAGAATTTACAAGACGAATCGATGACAATGAGGAGTCTGTAAAAACAAGATTGAAAAACTATCATGAGCAAACAGCTCCGATTTTGCCATATTATGAAGCACAAGGTTTGCTCTATAACATAGACGGAACAAGGCCTTTGGACGAAACAAGAGATGAAATTTTGCAACATTTGGGCTTATAATATAGTTTAAAGTGTTGAAAGATTTGAAAAAAATAAAAAATAATGAAAAGTTGTGGTTGACACTAAAAAATTATGGCATATAATCCGCAATAATTTTGAAAAGTGGTGATCAAACTTTTTGAATGGTTAATTTTATAGAAATGGAGAGTAAATTTGGCTCGTATAGCTGGTGTAAATATCCCAACTGCCAAGAAAGTTAATGTCGCACTGACATACATTCATGGAATCGGGAAGAAAACTGCTCAAGACATTTGTGACAAAGCTGGTATTGAGTGTGACAGTAGAGTTCATCAACTTACTGATGATGATGTTTCAAAAATCAGAGAAGTTATTGACAATGAAGGAATCCTTGTAGAAGGTGAATTGCGCAGAGAAGTAGGTGTTAATGTTAAAAGACTTATGGATTTGGGCTGCTACAGAGGTTTGAGACATCGTAAAGGCTTGCCTGTTCGTGGACAAAGCACAAAACAAAATGCAAGAACACGTAAAGGTAAACGTAAAACTGTTGCAAATAAGAAGAAATAGTTGAGGGAAGCAAATGGTAAAAGCAGAAACGCAACGTGTTAAGAAAAAAGAGAAAAAGAATATCACAACAGGTGTTGCCCATGTGAATTCTACTTTTAATAACACAAGAGTAACAATTACAGATGCTCAAGGCAATACAGTTGCTTGGTCAACTTCTGGTGCACAAGGTTTTAAAGGTTCTAGAAAATCTACTCCTTATGCTGCTCAAATTGCAGCAGAAGATGCCGGTAGAAAAGCACAAGAACATGGAATGAAAACTTTGGAAGTGGAAGTTAAAGGCCCAGGTTCTGGAAGAGAATCTGCCATTAGAGCATTGCAGGCAATTGGTTTTACAATCACAGTAATTCGTGATGTTACTCCAATTCCGCACAATGGTTGCAAAATGAGAAAAAGACGTCGTGTCTAATTCTTTTTTGAGTGTGAGGCTTTAAATAAAGTCTCACGGTTTTTTGTTAAATATATAAAAGGATTAATTCCGTGATTAGAAAAAACTGGCAAGAACTTATTAAACCAACTAATTTAGATGTGGTTGCTGGCGACAATGGTAACGTAGCTAAAGTGGTTGTTGAGCCCCTGGAAAGAGGTTTTGGTCTAACATTGGGAAATGCGCTGAGAAGAGTGTTGTTGTCTTCTTTGAGAGGTGGCGCTGTTACATCTATTAAAATTAATGGTGTATTACATGAATTTTCTGTTATCCCAGGTGTTAGAGAAGATGTTACAGAAATTGTGCTGAACATTAAAGGTTTGGCAATTGCTGTTCATAATGAAGGTCAGAAAATGATGACATTGAAAGCTGAAGGCCCTTGTGTGGTTACAGCGGCAATGATTGAAACTGGTCATGATGTGGAAATTAAAAATCCTGATCACTTTATTTGCACATTGGATGCAGGTGCAAAATTGAATATGGAATTGACTGTAGATACAGGTAAAGGTTATGTACCTGCATTTATGAATAAGTCTGCAGATGCGCCAATTGGTGTAATTCCGGTAGACGCAATTTATTCACCTGTAAAAAGAGTGTCTTATAAAGTAGACAATACTCGTGTTGGTCAGGCAACAGACTATGATAAATTGACTTTGGTTGTTGAGACAAACGGCGTTATTTCTCCGGAAGATGCAGTTGCTTTGTCTGCAAGAATTTTGCAAGAACAATTGAAGCCGTTTATTAACTTTGATGAACCTGAACCAGAAGTTGAAGCAGAAAAAGAAGAGTTGCCATTCAACAAAAATCTGTTGAAGAAAGTTGAAGAACTTGAACTTTCAGTGCGTTCTGCAAACTGCTTGAAAAACGATAATATCGTTTATATTGGTGATTTAGTTCAGAAAACAGAAGCAGAGATGCTTAGAACACCAAACTTTGGTAGAAAATCTTTGAATGAAATTAAAGAAGTTTTGGCAAAAATGGGAATCCATTTGGGTATGGATGTTCCAGGATGGCCTCCAGAGAACATTGAAGATTTAATCAAACGTTGTGATGAGCACTTCTAGTTTTTGAATGTGTTATTTGCAAATATGCATCTCGCGTGGTATTTGCATAGTTAATTATCCGCTTTGCCCGTGCAAAGCATCAGAGAAAAGAAAGGTAATGTTATGAGACATGGAATGAAACATAGAACATTGAATATGCCTTCAAATCAAAGAAGAGCATTGTTCGCTAACTTAACAAACGCTCTATTAACACATGAGCAAATTACAATTACTTTGCCAAGAGCAAAAGAATTGAGAACTTTTGCAGATAAAATGATTACTTTGGCAAAGAAAGGTCAACTGAGTAACAGAAGACAAGCTTTGGCATTTTTGCGTGACGAAACTGTTGTATCTAAGCTTTTCTCTGTATTGGCTGACAGATACAAAGACAGAAACGGTGGTTATACAAGAGTATTGAAAGCCGGTTTCAGATATGGAGATTGTGCTCCCATGGCTGTTGTTGAGTTGGTTGATAGAGATGTTAATGCTAAAGGAGCTAAGGATTTGGCTCGTGTAGCTGCAGAAAAAGCTGCTAAATTGGCAGAACAAAAAGGTGAAACAGCTCCGGTAAAAGAAGAACCAAAGAAAAAAGCTGAACCAAAAGAGAAAAAAGCAGCTAAAGCAAAAAAAGAAGACTAAGCTTTTTATAAGGTAAAAAAAAAGACGAGTTGTGAAAATAGCTCGTCTTTTTTTGACTTTTTTGATCTAATCTTTTGTTGATTTTTTGACACAAAAGTAGTAGGATGTTGCCAAAATTAATTATTTACGTAATAAACACAAAGAATATGAGAAAGAACTATTATGGAGAGAATTGGCCAGAGTTGGTTGATTCTGCAATGGGATTGGGAACTGCAAAATTGCAGAGTATCTTAAGTTCAGGAAATGTTAAGCAATCTGATTTGAGGTATGTTTTTGAGCGTTTTGCCCTTCCTAAAGATGTTTTAGCAAAGATGTTATATTTGGTAGATGTCAAATATATTAGATCTTTTTGTAAGCATCAGAACTCGGTTGCTTTACATGAAGTTGTCAGAGAAAATAACGTTGCCGACTTCAGTAAAATAATGGAATGTTTGAGGGATATTGTTCCAGAAAACAAAGTTTGGGAAGCGCTTGAAAAAGGCGATAAAAAGGCTTTGAAAAAAATCATCAAAAACCAGTCGTTGACAGAAAAACAGGTTTTATGTCTTCTTGACAAGAATCTTGGTTTGATTGAATTTTACTGGGATAGGCACAGGTTACCACGAAAAGCCATTATCAAAATTTTGAGAATGCCGGTAGATCAAAGAAACGATCGGGGATTGGAGCTTTTTGCTGCAAATTTAAGCAAAGAATTCTGTTCTTTGGATTATCAAAGTTGTGCCGATATATTATCAATTGATGATGAGCAGGTGGAAAAATTCTTTGCAAACTATGTAAAAAACCAAGAGTCGTTAAAGGTGTTTGCGTATATGAAAGTATATGATGAAAGAGCCTTTAAGGTGTTGTCTGATGTGGTGTTGCCCAAAGAAGCTTGTATGAAATTGGACCCATATCCGGTGCTCAAAACGATGTATAAAAACTTGGCTTTTCATGCTGTAGCGTTAGGTACTTTGATGAACCAAGTTAATGAAGTTCAGTTGGATTTTGAAGCATATCCTTTTGAAAGGATTGATGCAAAAGTGGAGTCGTAATATACGGCTCCACTTGGAGTTTTAAAAAAAAATAAAAATTTATCTTGTTTTAGGTCTAATTTTGTGGTATATTGCAATCGTTTCACTAAAAAACAAAAGAACAAGGAATTAGGATATGGTAAAGAAAATTTCCTCATATAGTGCTTTTAACTCCGGAGAATTTGTGGTTTATCCTGCCCATGGAGTAGGTAAAGTTTCTGACATTTCAACACAGAAAGTGGCCGGAAGTGAGTTGGAATTGATTGTGGTTAATTTTGCTAAAGACAAAATGACTCTCAGAATCCCAATGGCAAAAGCAGAAACGTCTGGCTTGAGAAAAATTTCTGAAGCTTCTACATTGAGTGAAGCTTATGGAATTTTGAAAGGTAAGCCAAAGTTGAAAAAAGTAATGTGGTCAAGAAGGGCGCAGGAATATGAAAACAAAATAAATTCCGGCAATCCTATTGCTATTGCTGAGGTTATAAGAGATTTGTATCGCAGTGAAAATTTGGCAGAACAATCTTATAGTGAACGTCAGATATATGAACAGGCGTTTGACAGATTGGCAAATGAAGTGGCTGTGTGTGAAAATATCTCTTATGAAGATGCTTCTGCAAAGTTAAATACAGCACTTTTGAAATAGTAAATAAATTTTAGAAAAGGTAAAAAAATCGGAACTGAAAAGTTCCGATTTTTTTTGTGAATAACATTGTGTATAAAAAAATCTCAACCTTGCGAATCATTTCTCTTTTTTTATGATATCTTTGTTAACAAAGGGGAGAATTATGATATTAGAAGATGATTTGAAAGTGGCTCAAACAGGTAGAATAATTGTTTCTGCTTGTCCGTTTATGTCACAGGAAGCGCAGGCCGAGCAAGTTGGTTATTATTTGTGTATTGAGAATCAATCTCCTTCAAAAATTCATATTTTGAGCAAAGATTGGCATATTACTGATGAAAAGGGTAATATGTATTGTGATAATTCAGTTGGTTTTGACGGAGAAATTCCGGCGTTGGAACCAGGTGAATGTTTTGAGTTTAGTTCTGTTGCTCCAAAAATTTCTCCAAACGCAGTGTTTTATGGAACATGTCAGATAAAGTCTGATGAAGATTCTTGTGTTAAAGATATAAAAATACCTGCGTTTTCTTTGAATCCGCAGGTATCTATGAGCAATGCAGGATATTTGAATTAATAGTAAATGGTTTCTATTTTTGCACCATCAACATATAATACAAGATATTGGTTTATTTTCTTTTCCATCTGTTCATTGAAGCTTTCAAAAAGCTTTTGAACCATACCACTCCAGTATTTTTCTTTTTCTGCCAAAGAAGTGTTGGCAGGGATGATTAATTCTCTCCATGTTTTAATTTGTGTTTCTGCACTGGATTTGTTATCTGTGTCTGTTACTTTAAGAACCACATCTAAAGTTGCACGATATTTAAGACTATCCGGTGTAAATAAATTTTCTCCTTTGATTAGTTCTTCTGTTACAGATGCATCATTTATGGTAAAAATTGCTTCACTGGCAGATGCAAAGTCTACGGCCTTTAGACGATCTGAAGCCCAAAGTTTGGCGGTTTTTTCAATTGAAACCGGAAATAAGTGTTCAACGTTTGGTCTGGTAAAAGACGGTG
Organism: Alphaproteobacteria bacterium; assembly: GCA_045590955.1. Lineage (GTDB taxonomy): Bacteria > Pseudomonadota > Alphaproteobacteria > RF32 > CAG-239 > JAZNSB01. Next base: position 17,325 of record JAZNSB010000012.1, read on the forward strand.
AAAAAACGCTATCTATGGTTATTTTATTTACTTTCAAATTTATGGGAGCCTGTTGATTAAAACGAGGTTCGTTATATGTTTCAATGTTTTGGGATGTGCTACATGCGCTAACAATTAATGTTAAGCAGGCAACAAAAAAAGAACATATTTTTTTCATGTTAAGTCTCCAAAAATCAATTTTATGAAAATGTTACACAAAAGAGTTTAATATATGTTTAATGCTTGAAGATTGTTGTTCTTAAGTTTATGATTTAAGTGAGGTTGAAAATGTTTGAGCAAAAGATAAAAAAAGCAAAAAAAATTACAAAACAAAGACTAAAAAACATTGCGCTGTATTATTTGCAGAGGTTTGAAACCAGCGAATCGAATTTGAGACATGTTTTAAACCGTCGTGTAAATAAATATATGCTGGAGAATCCGCAAGAAAATAAAGAAGTTTTTTTGCAATGGATTGATGAAGTTGTGAAAGAAACAATGATTGCGGGTTATGTTGATGATGAACGTTTTGCAGAAATGAAAATCAGGGGCTATATTTTGGCAGGAAAACCCAAAAAATATATATGGCAAAAGCTCAAACTTAAAGGAATTGATGATGCTCTTTTACAAAGACTATTAGATGAGCAAGAATGTGATGAGTTCCTTTTAGCAATTAATTTTGTTAAAAAGAAAAAACTGGGAATAAATCCGGAAAATTATCAAAAAGATTTAGCAAAACTTGTTAGGGCCGGTTTTGATTTGCGGACATCTCAAAAAGCTTTGAAAAATCAGGAATAGAAAACTTCTTTTAAGTACAGTCCGCAAGCAGGTGCCGTTGGTCCGGCTGCGGAACGGTCTTTTTTTTCTAAAACAGATGCAATATCTTGAGGAGTTAAATGCCTGTCTCCAACAAGTTTTAATGTGCCTACCATATTTCTTACCTGATGATGTAAAAAAGAACGTGCAAAAAAGTGCAATTCTATTAAATCTTCTTTTTGTATGATTTCTACTTTATCTAATGTTTTTATGGGCGATTTTGCTTGGCAACCTGATGCTCTAAAAGAAGTAAAGTCATGGTTGCCGAGCAAAAAGGCGGCACCTTCTTGCATGGCTTTTATATCTAATGGAAAACTTACCCACCAGACCAGATCTTTGTATATAACAGGTTGAGCTTTGCGGTTTAAAATTTTATATACATATTCTTTGCCGGTGGCACTAAAACGGGCATGAAAATCCGGAGATGTTTTTTGCAAATCTATAATACTTACCGGAAAATTATGATTGCGTAGAGAAAAATTTAATCCTTCTTTTAATTGATATTCGGAAGAGTTTGTTTCTATATCAAAATGAGCAACTTGTCCAAGAGCATGAACACCGGCATCTGTTCTTCCTGCCCCAAAAATTTGCGGGTTTTGGCGGGTTATGTCATAAACGGCTGTTTGTATGCAGTCTTGTACACTTAACCCTTCTTTTTGGTGTTGCCAACCAACTAATTGAGAGCCGTTATATTCTATGGTTATTTTATATCTGTTCATGTTCTCCTCAATACTACTGATTAGACTTGTGTTTTTGTTGTGAGTCAACATCTATTTTGATTTTACAGTTTAGTTATTTTTTGTTAGAAAGAATAAAAGAAAAACTGGAGATTAAACATGAAGAAATTTGTCGGTTGTTTGTTTTTAACGTTATTGTTGAATGCATGTTCTTTTTTTGGGGAAAAAATCAACGTGGAACAACAAAATAATTTGGTGTTTGATGGGATTGCAGAAAAGTCTGCAACAAAATCAGATGTATATAATTCTATGGCAAGAGCTGCAAAGTATAATGTGGATGCAATTGCAAACAAAATGTTAAAACAAATTAAGGAAGCCAGACAACAGCCGGCAGCAACAAAGGCTTACAATGTTTTCTATTCAGAATCCGAACAAAAAAATCAGACTCTAGATGCTGCGCTTATGTCTTTAGATAAGGCCGTTTTGTTTGGTCGTAGCGTAATATCCGAATCGTTGGAAGAAAATGATGCAAATGTGTATAAAAATGTGTCTGCAAATTTGGCATTATCTGCCATTGCTTTGCATAAAAAAGCAATGTTTGCAGACAGAAATGAAGAAAAAATAAGAAAAATTATTTCAAAAGAAGAAAAAGTAATAAAACAGTTGGAAGAAAAAGAAGAAAAATTGGGAGCTTTGAATGATCAGCAAAGAGAGTATTTACAAAGATTAAGAGAAGTGACTAATGTGTTTAAAGAAATTTATAATCGTTATGCCGCATGGATGCAGGACTATGATACGATGACAAAAAATAGAAATAAAAACATAAAATTGGAAGGTCGCAGATTTTATGAAATTTCTGATTTTGATGTGAATATGCCGGATGAAAAACTTTTTGCAATTGCAATGGAAAAAAATGATGTGTTTAAATTGGCAAAAAAAGAAAATGTAAAACTAAATTTGCAAAGAATAATGTCAGAAAATGTTGATTTATATCCGTATGTTCAAAAAATGGCAATCAACGGATATACCGTAAAAGATGAGCCTATGATGAAACAATTGCAAATAAGGGCAAAAAAAGCATCTGAAAAATTGCTGACTTCTGCAATGGCTTATGAAAGATTTAAAAATACAGAAAATAAAAATGTAGTATTGAATGATTTGATTCAGGCATCTTTGGTGCAGATTGCAACAATTAAACAAGGTGTGATAGAAGCCGATCATATGCTAAAAGATATTTTAGATGCAAAGAAGAATTTGGATGATCAAATCAAGAAAATGGAAAAAAATTACAGGTTGCAAGATATGCAGAAGGTTGAACTGTTACACTTAAAGGCTCAGAAGTTTGGTTTGTTGGCGGAAGAAAGCATGTGGCAATCTCAAAGAGCAATTTTGTTGCGTTCTTTGTATTTTGCATTGGGATTTAATCCGTTGGAAAAAAGAACAATGTTTGAAGAAATTGCAAAAATTTCTCAGAAATTAATAGATGTGTTTAATAAAGATGTGCCACTGATTTTAAAAGCCTATGAAAAGAAAGAGGTGTTGCCTTTGAAAACACAAGGTTGGGCAGAAGGTGATAACTGGTTGGAAAATTTGATGGAAGAGCAAGCAAAAGTTAGAAAAGTATATAAATCTAAAAAAAATAACAACAACAACAAAGAATCTGTGTTGCAGTTAGGGGCTTTTGAACACGAAAAAAATGCTCAGAATATATGGAAGCATCTGTCAAACAAATATAAGGCTTTGGCTCAAATGGAGCATAAGATTGTTAAATCTGATGTTGCAGGTAAATTAATGAATAAGTTGCAAGTGTTTGCGCCCAGAAAATTTTTGCACGAACTGTGTAATGAAATAAAATCCGGTGGTGATGATTGTTTTGTATATTAAAAGGTTGAAAAAAAATAATATAAATGATATAATCTAAGAACTTTTTAAGGAAATGCTTGATGGTAGGGTTCTTTTCAAAATCTAAAAAAAAGCTAATAAAACCATTGACGATGGATATGGTAAGTGAAGTTCATTGGTCAAGTGTTTCTACAATTAATCAAAATGATGGAAATCCTGACGCAGAAAATTATTCAGGAAAAATTTTAATAAAACAAAGTTTTCAAAGTGCAAATTTGAAAAATGCAAGTTTTTCTGTAGCAAATTTAACAGAAGCAGATTTTTCAAAAGCAAATCTGGAAGGCGCTGATTTTTCCGGTGCTAATCTTACAGGTGTAAATTTTGCCGGAGCAAATCTTTCAGGGGCGGTTTTCAACGGTGCGGTTTTAAAAGAAACAAATTTTACCGGTGCAAATTTGAATGGTGTCCGCTTAGTTGATGCAGATATTGAAGATGCTATATTGATAGATGCAATTTTAGATGAAATTGCAATTAAAGATTTGCAAGAATTGGTGGAATTTTTGGCAAAATATTATCCACACAAGCTTAATTTATCTAAATTAAATTTAACAATGCTTGATTTGACCAAGGTTGATTTGACTAAGGTAAATCTTAAAGGTGTGGATTTTACCGGTGTTAGTTTTGTGGGAATAAATATATATGAGCTTGATTTGAGTGAATGTGTTATTACTCCGCAACAAATAGAACAAGCCATTGGACATAAGCCAACTCCGGAAGAATTAAAAAAGATTTTAGCACCTAAACCAAAGCCGAAAGCTTCAAAGCCGCAGTCTGTGGATTTAACATCTATGTTTTATGATGATGGTTCCGAATTTGGAATGATAAATGCTTGGAAATATAAAGGTTTGGATATTACTAAGCAAATGTTTATTGGAAAACAGGTATTTAAAGACGGAGCCAAAAGGCCAGAGCAAAAAAATGAACAAGAAGGTGAATCTTTAATAGATTCCAAAGAAATGGCAAAAAGACAGGCAATTAAAAGCAAAATAGAAAAAAGAAAAGAAGAAGAACGCATTTCAAGACAGCAAAAGAAAAATGAAGTTGAACAACAAATGCAAGAAAAAAAACAAGAAAAAAGCAGTAGAGATGACTTTGATGAACAAATAAAACAAAAAATCAAGGACTTTAATTTTAGAGGTAAGGAACGTGATTATTGAAATACTGTTTTTATCATTTGTTGCAGCAAGCGTTCTTTTGTGCCTTAGATTGGTAACTTTTATAAAAAAATGTTCTCGTGATGATGCTGTATATAGGCATTTTGCAGAAGAAAAAGATGTAGAAAAAATCGGACTTTTTTCCGGAACTAAATTTAGGATTGGTTATTTTTTCGGTAAGAAAATCAGGCTTACAGATTCATATCCTTTATTGTTGTTGGGTAAAATAGGTACAAAAAAAACTTCTGCGGTGGTGGTTCCTAATATACTTGAAAGTAAAAAAAGCCACATGTTTATTGTGGATGAAAAGGGTTCTGTGGCAAGATATACAGCAAGATACAGGAACTCTTTGGGAAAGACTACAATTTTTGATTGGGACCTTTTGGACAATAAAGATATGTTTGCAAAGTGGAATCCTATGGATGAGCAAAACTTGCCCCAGGATGAAGTTTTTAGGCAAAAATATATCCAATGTATGGTCAAGGGTTTGTTTTATAATACCAACATCAACCAAGACAAAGAAGATATTTATTGGCAAACAATGGCTGAGAATGTTTTAACGGGAATTATGTTTTTTAACATCCAAAGGGTAAAGCAAGCTTGCGCAAATGACTATTTTTTGGAAAAACTTATAAAAGATTTACCTTTGTCAGAAAATGATAAGCAGATTTTGAACAGTTATTATCAAAATATGCCGGAAAGGTATGTGGCAAAGATTAAAAAACAAATTAAAACACACTCAATAACAATTAAGAATTATGTTCCTATCGGAAGTTGGGCGGGAATTAAAGAGGCCTGGCGAGGAAGAGAGCTTTCACTTCCAATGATTGCTGATACTTTATACCAAGATTATTATGATGCAGAAGCAGATAATGAAGCAAAAATAGTGCAAAATATATTGTATAGATATATGGAAGAGGCAAATTTATTTGCTTATGATTTTGATTACAGAAAGTATTTTGCAGAAGTTTTTAATATGAGTGAACTGCAATCAAAGGTTTTGTTCGGAAAAATTTTGCAAGCGTTGGCGGTGTTTAAGCAACAGTCGATCAGAGAAAGATTGTCAGATAATGATTATTGTATGGCAGATATGAGTAAAAAATCTGATGAAAAAATTACGGTGTACAACATAACCAAAAGTAAAAATGCAAAAATAATTGGGCGAATCTTTACGGATTTGCAGATGATGTATTGCATTTATGCTAGAGGCGAGCAAGATCAAAGTTCGGTATTTGTTTTGGATGACGTAGTTTTGTTGCCTAAATTAAATTTTCTGACAGAAGCTTTAATGCGGGGACAGTATTACGGAATGCGCTTTTTATTATCTGTCAGAGATTTGAGATTGTTATATTATTTGTATGGAAAAGATGATGTGGAATCTATAGTGGCAAATACACCGCATAAGTTGTTGTTTGGAGAAAATGCTGAAGATATATTGTCAAATTTAAATGGTTTGACCAAATTTGGAACAAAGTCAATTCAAGTACAAAAAACAGAAATTTTATCATTGCTTAAAAATAAAAAAGCTTTGAATGATTCTGCTTATTATAAAAGAGTGGCATGGTATTTTGAAAAGATTATTAAAAAGAACGTTTGGAACGCAGAAAAGTTTTTGTTTATGCATTCTCAATACTATCATCTGCCAATTTTATGTGATAAACGAAGCTTTATTAAAGACGAGTATTTATATGAAAAGAGTCTTGGTGAGTTTATGTGTCAGGTGGATTATGAAACAGTAAAAAATAGAAAAGAAAAATCTTTGACAGTTCCATGTTTTGAATATAAAACAGAAAAAACAAAACAAAAGCCAAAATAAAAGAGCCGAAACAAAAAAATGCATCTGATGTAGAGGGAGATTGGTGGTTGGATGAACAAAATTTTGAAAAAACACAAACAATAAATAAAATAAATCCGTTTTCTTAGATGAAAGTGATAAATAATGGGTGATACATTGTTTTCTACACAAATAAAAAGACCTTTGGCAGATAGGCTAAGACCAAAATCTTTTGATGAAGTGGTGGGGCAAGATCATTTGGTGAAAGAAGATGCACCATTGGGGAGAATGCTGTTTAATAAAACAGTGTCTTCTTTTATATTGTGGGGCCCTCCCGGATCAGGCAAAACAACAATTGCAAGACTTATGGCGGAAAATACAAATTTGTATTTTGAGCAAATATCTGCTATATTTTCGGGTGTTGCAGACCTTAAAAAGGTGTTTTCTTTTGCTAAAGAAAGAAGTGCAACTCAGGGCAAAGGTACGCTATTATTCGTAGATGAAATTCATAGATTTAATAAATCTCAACAAGATGCTTTTTTACCGTTTGTGGAAGATGGAACAATTGTGCTGGTAGGAGCTACAACAGAAAATCCTTCTTTTGAATTAAACAGTGCTTTGTTATCCAGATGTCAGGTGTTTGTATTAAACAGGCTGAATGAAGAAAATTTTGAAGAACTTTTGCAAAGAGCAGAAGCACAAATGGAAAAGAAACTTCCCCTTACTCAAGAGGCCAGAGAATTTTTAAAATCTATGGGTGATGGCGATGGCAGGTATATATTGAATTTGGCAGAAAGTGTGTTTGCATATGCCAAGTACAATGAGATATTTGATAAAGATGATTTAATAAAAATTATAAGGACCAGATCTCCACAATATGATAAAGAGAGAGACGGGCATTATAATTTGATTTCTGCGGTGCATAAATCAATAAGAGGTTCTGATGTTGATGCTGCAATGTATTGGGTAACAAGAATGTTGGAATCTGGAGAAGACCCAAAGTATTTGTTGCGACGACTGACAAGAATTGCCATAGAAGATATTTCTTTGGCAGATCCAAATGCTGTGACGCAAGCAATTGCATGTTGTGAAGTATATGATCGTTTGGGTTCGCCGGAAGGAGATTTGGCTCTAATGCAACTTACGGCATATTTAGCAACAGCTCCAAAATCTGCAGCAGTGTATAAAAGTTTTTATGCAGTAAAAGATTTTGTGAGAAAAACAGGCTCTTTGATGCCTCCAAAGCATATATTAAATGCACCAACAAAATTGATGAAAGAACTGGGATATAATCAGGGATATGTTTATGACCAAGACTTGGAAGATGCATTTTCCGGACAAAACTATTTTCCAAATGAAGTGGAAAGACAAAAGTTTTATTATCCGGTGGAAAGAGGTTTTGAGAGAGAAATTAAAAAACGAATCCAGTATTTTGATACATTGAGAAAAGAAAAAAATAAAGGTAAATAAATGTCTGAAGTAAAGTTGATAAAAGTATTGTCGCAAGATGACAATATGAGAATAAACAGATGGTTTTTGAAATACTATCCAAGTTTGCCGTTGTCCAGACTGCAGAAACTTTTGCGCACAAAACAAATAAAAGTTAACGGCAAAAAAGCAGAAATAAATTTAAAATTGCAAAAAAATGATGAAATCAGAATTCCGCCGATAAATGAAGATCCAATTAAAAAAGAAGATAAAAAAATATCAGTTAAAGATGAAGCCAGAATGAAAGAAATGGTAATCTATAAAGATGAAAAAATTTTGGTACTTAATAAACCTAATGGTTTAGCCGTTCAAGGCGGAACAAATACTATACGCCATATTGATGCAATGCTTGATGCCTTGAAGTTTGAAAATGATGAAAAACCGAAATTGGTTCATAGAATAGATAAAGACACCAGCGGAGTATTGCTTTTGGCTAGAAATAGAAAAACGGCAGAATTGCTAATCAGTTCTTTTAAAAAACACAGTTTACCTAAAACATATTTGGCATTGGTTAAAGGATGCCCAAAGGAAAAAAGCGGAACCATAAATTTGCCGATTGATGATAAGAAAGCTATAACCGTTTATAAAGTAATAGATAATGTAGGAAAAAAATTTGCTTTGTTAGAATGTAATCCGCTTACAGGCAGAAAACATCAGATAAGAATCCATTTACAATCTATTGACACACCAATTGTTGGAGATGATAAATATAATTTTGATAAAATAAAAATGGATAACATATCTTCAAAAATGCATTTACATGCTTATAAAATGGATTTGTCTGCAATATGCAGTAAAAAATTAATAGTAACTGCAAAATTGCCGGAATTTTTTAAACAAGATATTGAAACATTGGGGATGAAATCAGATGTTAAAAGTGCTTAAAGTTGCGGGAAGTGTTTTACTTAGTTTTATTATCGTTTTTGTAGGTGTTGCTTTTTATTTTGTTAAAAATTTAGATTTAAATAAATATACAAAATATGCAGAAGACATTGTGTATGAGGCAACAGGAAGAAAATTGTTTGTGCAAGGAAAAGTAGATTTAGCTTTGTCTTTTGTGCCAACAATTGTGATTAATGACGTAAAGTTTGCTAATGCAGAATGGGCAAAAAATGAATATATGGCAGAATCTGAAAGGTTTGAAATAAAACTTTCTTTGCCGCAATTATTGCATAAAAAATTGCTGATAGATAAGGTTTTGTTGGAAAATGCAAAGTTAAATTTAGAAGTTTCTGAAGATGGACAGAAAAACTGGATTATGCAAAGTACGAAAAAAACAATAAACAAAACCATTGGGGCAATGGCGGTTGCAAATCCGGATGTGGATATAAATAATGTAAATGCGGCAAGTTCTTTGCTGGCCGGGTTTATGGCAAAACATGCTTTGTTGGAAAATGCAGATGTTGTTTATGATAATTTGCAGACAAAACAAAAACAGGTTGTGCAAATAGAAGTATTGAAAATGAATCAAGATTTGCAGAGTATAAAACTGGATTTAAAAGCCATTTTTAATGGAGAAAAGATATCGCTAAATGCAACAGCAGGAGCATTGGAAGATGTATTTAAAGCAGATAAAGAATATCCGATTGCTCTAAAAATAAGAGCTTTTGGTGCAAATGTACAAGTAAATGCAAACGTGCTTGATTTGTTGGGAAATGTTGCATATGCAGCCAATGTAAATCTTGAGAGCCCTTTGGGAAATTATAAATTACCGCAAATACAAATGGTGTCAGATGTAAGTGGTGATTTGTATCAGTCAGATATACAGTTAAAGAAGCTTAAATTAAATAACAACATCTTAGCAGGAAATGTTTTTGCTGATTGGCAAAATACTTTGCTGTATGTAAAAGCAAATTTGCAGACAGATAAGCTGGATATTGCAAATTTGATAACAAATAAAAAACAAGCATGGAATATATTGCCTGTGGCAAATGCGGCTATGTATGTGCCAAATGATAAGGTAGATTATGCCTTGTTAAAACAGCTTAATGCAGATGTTGTGTTGAGCGCAAAACAAATTATATTGCCAAACACCCTTGAATTAAAAAATGTTAAAGCAGATGCAAGTCTGAGCAACGGAGTTTTAGATGTTAAAAATTTTGCAACAGATATAGCACAAGGAACGCTAAATGCAAATGCCAAGGTAAATGCAAATAATCAGCAGATTGTTTTGGATATTAAGGCAAATAATATACAAATAAAAGATTTGCATAAGGAGTTTATTGCAGAAGGCACACAAGACTTTGGAATATTATCTGGTGGAAATTTGAAAATTCAAACAAATTTAATTACCCATGGTCAGACATATAGAAATTTGATTGAAAACTTGGACGGACGCTTTGTGGCGATTGTAGGAGAAACGGTTTTTCAGGCAGGAAGTTTGAACTTTTTGCGTTTCAGCTTTTTAAATGAATTGCTTAAGGCAATAAATTTTGCAAGTGTGGCAGGAGATAAAAATTGGAAAATGTCTTGCGGTGTGGTAAGAGCAGATTTTGCAAAAAATATGGCAATTTTTCCAAATTCAATTGCATTTAGCTCTTCTGATCTTAATTTGACAATGGACGGAAGTATAAATTTGATAAATGACAAGATTGATTTTACGGTTAGTCCGTCAGCAAGAAAAATAAAGGATACAAACATTAGTCAGATGTTGTCTTCTTTGGTCAAAATAGAAGGAACAATCACAAATCCAAAAATTTTGGTTAATGCTCAAGGTGCTATGAATGCTGTTGTGGGATTTATGACAACAGGCGGAATTTACGGAGGATCTAAGATGTTGTTGGATAGAAACACCAGTCCGTGTTATAGTGCTTTAGAGGGAACCGGTTTTGAAAAACAATTTCCAAAACCAAATGTTTCTCAGAGAATTTATAACGATACATCCAAAGAGATTGATAAAGGAATTGAACTTTTGGGAAACGCTGCAAAATCTTTGTTTAAAAAACTGAGTAAATAATATGAATAAACAGACAATAATTGAAGAAATTAAACCAAACAGGCCTCGTCTGACGGAAACTTTATTGAAGTATAGTCAAACGGATACATTGTTATTTTTTTCTGATAATCAACAATTGTTTGAAGAGCAAAGACAAAAATGGAATCCGTTTTTAAAATGGTATGAGCAATTTTTGCAGGCAGAAGTGAAACCAACACAATCATTAAAACCAGATGAAAAAAATTTAAAAATTTTACCAAAGCTGGAGAAGTTTTTTGAACAGATGTCTGATGAAGATTTTGCAAAAACATATTATTTGACTTGTAATATGCGTTCTGTTTGTTTGGGATTAGCGGTGGTTTGTGGTTCTTTTGATTTGGAAAAAGTTCTTGAAGCTGCTTTTTTGGAAGAAATATGGCAGTCAAAAGAATGGGGAGAAGATAATGAGCTTGCCCAAAGGAGAAAAGATCTTTTAGTTCAATCACAGAGGTTTTTGGAGTTGTTTGCTTAAATGGAAGTGTTGTTAAATATAAGCGGAAGAGTTCAGCATGTGTGGTTTAGAAGCTGGGCTGTAAAAACAGCTTATGAAATAGGCGGAATTTCCGGCTGGGTTAGAAATATGGAAAATTCTGACGTGCAAATTTATATGAAAGGCAAAAGTAATGCCGTTGATATGATGATTGCAAAGTGTTATAGAGGACCGTTTTTGGCCAGGGTTGATAGAATTGATATAAAAACCAAAGATTTTGGCAGTTTGCCGGAAATTACAGAAGGCAAGTTTTTTCAATTATAAAACTAATAGGATATTGTTTTTTGCAAGATGCATAAATATCTCTGTTGTGATAAATAATAACGGAGGTAAATATGAATGTGGAAAGAACAAAAGAAAACCTATCTCAATGTAAATGTATGAAATGCCCATCTTATACAAATAAATGCAAATTTGAAAATATGTCCGAAAATTTGATGCATATGATGCAGAATTTAAAAGATACCAATCATTTTGAGGGCATGTTTTGTGCCTTTGAAAAAAGTAAATGCATTAAAGAAGATAAAGGCTGTTTGTGTAAAGAATGCCCGATTTACAAAAATTATGGGTTGAACAAAGAGGATTATTGTTTGCAAACAGGCGGAAAGTAAAAGGTGTGTGATGATTTTTTCAAAATTGGTGAAACATTTTTTTGGAACACAAGAAAAACCAACGATTAATCCAAAAGTTAAATTTGAAAGTTCTGAAGCTCTTTTGTTTAATGCTCTTAATAAAGCAAATTCTTCTGCTCAGGCATACAGATACGCTTCTGAAATTGCAAAGAAATCGTTAGATTTGGATAAAAAAATAAAGGCCCTGAAAAGGGTATTAGATATTTGTGAAAAAGAGTATTCTTCTACAAGAATTGCGAATCCAAAATTAAATTTAATTATGAATTGGGCTTATGCCAATTTGGCAGATGTATGGATGCAAAAAACCGTGGAGGAAGAAGATGTTGCAATAAAAAAAGAACAAACATCAAAAGCTTTGATGTATTATAATCTGGCTTATTCATATGCAAAAACTAATGCAGATAAAATAAAAATTTTGCGCAAAATGGCAGTGATTTATCAGGCTATCGGCGAAGAAGAAAAGTGGTGGAAATCTATGGAAAATGTGGCCGCACTTACACCTGATGATACCAAAAAAAACGTGTATGAAGAGTTGGCGCATTTGTCACCAACAAGCGAAAGAAAAAAGAAATATCTGGATATGGCTTTGCAATATGTAATGAATGAAAATACGTCGGTATTTAATAAATGTCAGACAACTTTGCAAATTGCCGAAGAGCTGAAACAAATTTATGTAAAAGACGGAGATTATGCAAGATTGGACAGAATTAATATGCTGATTGATAAGACAGCTTTGCTTTTGATTGATGACTTGGAACAAAAAATTTTAACGGAAGAAAGCAGGGAAAAAAAGATTGAAATGGAAGTGAAGCTTTTGCGTTTTGAACAAAGGTATCTTAAACTTTCTGAAGAACAACACCAACAAAGAATAAAGCATATTTATTCTTTGATGAAAAGCGGTGAAAAAATCAGACTCAAAGAAGATGGGCAGTTTTTATATAAATCATAATGTTTGCAAAAACTCTTCTTTTTTGTGTTTTAACATTTCTTCATTTTGAGCGCTAAGATTTGCCTTTTTTCTGGCAATGGTATATTGAGGTAACATGGCTTTTTGTTCTTCGGTGAAGTGAATGCGAATTGTTTTACCTTGTCCCGCAGAAACTTTTTGAGTAATTTGTCCGGTAAAAGCATCTTCAAAAGAGTCTAATGTCAGACAATAATTTTTTAAGCTGTTCGGTAATAAAAACTCTATGCTTTCTCCGGCTTCAATATAGTTTCTTAATTCAAACAATGCATCATTACCTTCCCATTTTACAATGGATCCGGCAAAAAGCCAGTCGCCAAGCGTTCTGGTATATTCATAATTTTGTTCTAAAGGGGTAATGGAGCCGTTCCAAAAACCTAAACAGTAGCCTCTGTTTTGCAAGCTGTCTAATTCCGGCATGTATTTTTGAAAATTCCAGTCAGAGGGGTTGTTGTAATAATCTTTTATGGCTTGAGAATATGCTCTTGCCACAACTCCGGCATAGTATTCTGTTTTGTTTCTGCCTTCCACCTTTAGCGAATCGATACCAAGATCAAGAAGTTGGTTTAATTTTGGCATTAAACATAAATCTTTTGAGTTCATAACATATGAACCATGTTCGTCTTCTATTAATTCATAAAGTTGATCAGGACGAAAATCTTCTTGCAATAAAAATTGAAACGAATCTTTGTTGTTTTCATCAATAACCAATTCTCTGACAGAACCGTCGTTTAATTTGACGTGGAGTTTATAGTGCCATCTGCAACAGTGAGCGCATTTGCCTTTGTTGGCACTGCGGTCTGCTAAGAAATTGGAGATGAGACATCTGCCGGAATATGACATACACATTGCTCCGTGCATAAATGTTTCTAACCTAATATCCGGACATTTTTGTCGTATTTCTTTGAGCTCTTCATAAGAAACTTCTCTGCCTAAAACGCATAGACTTGCTCCTAAAGAGTGCCAAAAGTTGACTGTATGAAATGAGCATACATTGGCTTGAGTTGATATGTGCAACTTTAATTCTGGTGCGTGTTCTTTAACAAAATGGAAAACGCCCGGGTCTGCAACAAGAACACCGTCAGGATTTAAAGTTTGTAAGGTTTTTACGAAATTGGGAAGTTTGGAAATATCTTGGTTGTGAGCAAACAGATTTAAGGTAAGGTATATGCGTTTGCCTTTTGAATGAACAAAATCTATGCCTTGGGCAATATCTTCCATGGAAAAAGATGACTGAGCTCTTAAGCTCATATCCGGAGTTCCGGCATATACAGCATCAGCACCATATAAAATGGCAGTTTTAAGTTTTGTTAAAGAGCCGGCAGGCATTAAAAGTTCTGATTTTTTCATAAAGAAATTCCTTTTTATCTTCCAATCTTAAAATTATGTGGCATAATAACACCGTTTTGCGCAATTATAAAGGAAAATTTAGTGGATAAGGTAAAAAACAGGGTAATTATCATTGCAGGACCGACAGCTTCAGGAAAAAGCGCATTGGCAATTGATGTGGCAGGAAGCCTAAATGGTGTGGTGATAAATGCAGATTCACAACAGGTATATAAAGATACACCAATTCTTTCTGCTTGTCCGAGTGAAGAAGATAAAACTTTAGTAGAACATAGGCTGTATCAAATTTATGAAGCTGAGCATCATGGAAATGTGGTTGATTGGTTAACTAAGGCCGTGGAAGAAATTAAAGATTTATGGGCAAATGATAAAATACCGGTATTGGTTGGCGGTTCGGGAATGTATATTGATAATTTGCTGAATGGAGTAACACCAATTGAAGAAATATCTCAAGAAACTAAAGATTTAGTGGAGAAGCAAATACAACAAAACGGACTTAAGTTTGTTTATGATAAGCTTGATGAAGAAACAAAACAACAAATTCATGAAAATGATGCAACCAGAGTTTCAAGAGCATATGCAGTGTGGCTTCAGACAGGAAAAACATTGGCATATTGGCACTCTTTGCCAAAAATTAAAAAACTACCCGAAGCTAAATTTTTTGTGGTAAAAATTTTGCCAAGTGTTGAACAAACAGATGAATTTTGTGCGTTAAGGTTTGAAAAAATGATGCAAAACGGTGTGGTGGATGAGGTGAAAGTATTAAAAGCTAAAAATTTATCTAAAACATTGCCGGCCATGAAAACATTGGGAGTGCCGGAAATAATAGATTATTTGGAAGAAAAAATTTCTCTCGGTGAACTGGAAAATTTAATTAAATTAAGAACCAGGCAATATGCAAAAAGACAAAGAACATGGTTTGCAAATAAATTAAAAGCAGATGTTCAAATAAATGAAATTTATACAGGCCAAAAAAATCTGTTAAAAAACATTATAGACCTTGCACAAAAGGACTAAACGATATAAAACAATTTATACAAATAAAGTTTTTGGGGAGAAAATAAAATGCTTTCAAATTTAATGGGATGGTTGTCTGCAGACATGGCAATTGATTTGGGAACGGCAAATACCTTGGTTCACGTTAAAGGAAAAGGTATTATGCTTAATGAACCATCTGTGGTGGCAACAGAAGAATATAAAGGAAAAAAACAAGTTTTGGCCGTGGGAACAGAGGCTAAACAAATGTTGGGCAGAACCCCCGGCAACATTAAAGCAATTCGTCCTTTAACAGATGGTGTGATTGCTGACTTTGAAGTTGCTGAAGAAATGATTAAGTATTTTATCAGAAAAGTTAATAATCACAGAGTATTTTCTTCTCCGATGGTGATTATTTGTGTACCTTCCGGTTCTACGGCCGTAGAAAGAAGAGCAATTCAAGAATCTGCAGAAGCAGCAGGCGCAAGAAAAGTTTGGCTTATTGAAGAGCCAATGGCAGCTGCACTTGGCGCAAGTTTACCGGTTACAGAACCAACAGGTTCTATGGTGGTGGATATTGGTGGTGGAACAACCGAAGTGGCTGTGTTGTCTTTGGGTGGCATTGTATATTCTCGCTCTGTAAGAGTCGGCGGAGATAAAATGGATGAAGCAATTATTGCCTATATCAGAAGAAACCATAACTTGTTGGTGGGTGAAAGTTCTGCAGAAAAAATTAAAAAAGAAATCGGTTCTGCTTGCGTGCCTGCAAAAGGTGATGGAAAAACCATGGAAATTAAGGGTAGAGATCTTATGAATGGTGTGCCTAAAGAAATTATCATGACAGAAAGACAAGTGGCAGAAGGGTTGGCAGACACGGTTGCTCAGATTGTTGAAGGTGTGAAAGTTGCTTTGGAACATACTGCGCCGGAATTGGCTGCAGATATTGTGGACAAAGGTATTGTTCTAACCGGAGGCGGAGCTTTGTTGGCAAATTTGGACCAAGTATTGAGAAATGCAACAGGTTTGCCGGTATCAATTGCTGAAGATCCACTGACTTGTGTGGTAAGAGGTACCGGTCAGGCCTTGGATGAAATGAGAAAATTAAAAGGCGTTTTATATTCAATGTATTAATTCCTTTTAAAAGGCAGATGCAAAATGAAACGAAAGAGAAATTTGTTTGTTCATTTAGGTCAGATTAGACTTTTGATGCAAAAATTTTCTCTTTTGTTGTTATTTGTGCTTGTCTTTTCTTTGATGCTTTTAGATAAAACAGAAAATGTTATTGCGACACAGGCAAATTCTTTTGCGGTTAGAGTGATGGCGCCGGTTGTTAATGTTTTGGTAAAGCCGGCAAATTTTTTTGCAGATGCTTATAAACACGTGGTAAATTTTGGTAAAACTTATGAAGAAAATAAGCAACTGAGAGCAGAAAATTTGGAGCTTTTGGTAATTAAAGGCAGAGTTACCGCTTTGGAAATTGAAAACAAAATACTTTCACAATTGTCAAATTTTATTACTCCTGACGAGGTTTCTTTTGTAACCGCAAAAGTTTTGGCTGAAGAAAGTGATGCTTTTGCTCATTCTTTACTTGCGTATGTTGGAGAAAACACTGAAGTAAAAAAAGGACATGTGGTTATGTCTGATAAAGGTGTAGTTGGAAGAATTGATAAAATTGCCGGAAAATATGCAAAAATTATTTTAGCCACAGATATTAACTCTAAAATACCCGTGTTGGTGGAACGCACAAGAGTAAAAGGAATGCTTTCCGGAGATAATACTCCTTTACCAAAAATGGATTTTTTGCCACTGGATGCCGAACTTACTGTGGGAGATATTGTTATAACATCGGGAGTGGCAGGCGTTTTTCCTGCCGGATTGCCAATAGGAAAAATTGTCAGTGTAGAAAAACATAATGTAAGAATTAAAATGTTTAGCGCAATTGACAGGTTGGAATATGTGAAAATCATCAATTATGATCTTGATGGATTAATAGATGAAAGCAAGAAAGAAGTGGTTGATGAAAAGTGATGTAAAAGAAAATCTGATTGTATATGTAAAACACACCACCCCGTTGTTGGTGTCTTTGTTTTTATTGATTATGTCTTATTTTTCAATGGGTGCTACCGTCTCAAATGATATTAAACCTTGTTTGGGTTTAATATGTATATATTTTTGGATGATATACAGGCAAGATATTTTCGGATTGGCGAGTGTTTTTATTTTAGGTTTTGTAAATGATATTATCAGCACGGCTCCGTTTGGAACAAATTTGTTTGAGGTTTTGTTGTTGTATGTTTTAATTAATAATTTTTATAAGTTTATTAACGGAAAATCTTTTTTGGTCGTTTGGTGTGGTTTTGCTGTGTTGGCTTTGGCTGTGATGCTTTCTAAGTGGCTGTTGATATCTGTGTACTATGCACAGTTTTTGCCGTTGCATGTGTTGATGTTTTCTTTTTTTATGACTGTTGCATTTTATCCGTTAATAAGTCTGGTAAATTCTTTTGTTTCCGAAAAAATTATTGGAGATGAAGAATGAATAGAGATAACGATAAAGGTAAAATTCTAATTGCCAGAACAATGATTTTGATGCTGGTGGAGTTGCTTGTTTTCTTGGTTATTTTATGCAGAATATACTATTTGCAAGTTTATCAGGCAGATAAATATGCAACCATGGCCGATGAAAATAGAATTTCTACAAGATTAATTATTCCGCCCAGAGGAATAATTACAGACAGAAACGGAATACAGTTGGCAAATAATCAGCAAAATTTCCAAGCATTGTTAATTGCGGAACAGGCAGTAAATGTAAAACAAACAATAGAAACGTTTAAAAAAATAATGCCACTTACGGAACATGAGGAAGAAAAAATATATAAAGATTTAAAACGTAAGAAAAAATTTATGCCGGTAAAAATAAAAGATAATCTTAAATGGGATGAAGTGGCTAAAATTCAATTGAATGCACCTGATTTGCCGGGAATTTTTATTGATGAAGGACTAACAAGATATTATCCGTTGGCAGAAAAAACCGCCCACGTTGTCGGATATGTTTCTTCTGTTTCCGATAAAGATGTAATAGACGATCCAATGTTGGAAATGCCGGGTTTTAAAATTGGTAAAACCGGAATGGAAAAGTTTTTTGAAAAAAAATTACGAGGCAATGGCGGTAGCTTGAAATTAGAGGTAAATGCATATGGCCGAATAATGAAACAAATAGAAAGAATTGACGGAAAAGCAGGAGATAATATAAAGCTGACTTTAGATGCCAGATTGCAAGAAACTGCTTTTGATGCTTTTGGACAAGAAAGCGGAGCTGCAGTGTTGTTGGATGTTCATACGGGAGAAATTTTAGCATTTGTTTCCGCACCGTCTTTTGATGCAAATAAAATGTCTCAGGGAATGTCAGGACAAGAGTGGAATGAACTTATGAACAATGAAAAAAAACCATTGAACAATAAGGCAATATCAGGTCTGTATTCTCCGGGTTCTACTTTTAAAATGCTGGTGGCTTTGGCCGGGCTTGAAAATGCTGTAATTAAGGCGGCAACCCATGTTTTTTGTAACGGAAAAATGGAGTTTGGAAACCATTTATTCCATTGTTGGAAAGATGAAGGTCACGAACATACAAATTTAATAGAAGCTTTAAAGCATTCTTGCGATATTTTCTTTTATGAAATTTCTCAAAGAATTGGAATTGATGAAATTGCAAGGTTTGCAAGAATGTTTGGTTTGGGGCAGATACATAATGTGGGATTGGAAAATGAAAAAAAGGGAATTATTCCTGATAAAAATTGGAAAATGGCCACACATAAAGATAAATGGCAACAAGGAGAAACTCTTATTGCAGGAATTGGACAGGGATATATTTTAACAAATCCTTTGCAACTTGCCGTAATGACAGCAAGACTGGTAAATGGCGGATATGAAATAAAGCCTACATTTTTGCCTTTGTCTCAAAATCAAAAAGAAAAAATTAAAAAAATAAATGTTTCAAACTATAATTTAGAACTCATAAAAAAGGGTATGTTTGCCGTTGTAAATGAAAAAGAAGGAACTGCTTATTGGTCCAGATTTAATGTTAACGGTCAAAAAATGGCAGGTAAAACCGGAACTACTCAGGTTAGAAGAATTTCTCTGAAAGAAAGACAAACAGGAGTGCTTAAACAGGAAGAGCTGCCTTGGAAATTAAGAAATCATGCGTTGTTTGTAGGCTATGCTCCGGCACAGAACCCTAAATATGCATTGGCCGTTTTGGTAGAACACGGTGGTGGCGGTTCTACCGTGGCAGCTCCAATAGCAAAAAAAATACTGATGGAAGCCATACAACTGGATCCGACAAAACAGATTTTGGAGGCAACTGATGGATTATAAGTATTATGAAGCAGGCATAAAAAGCCAACAGATGACCCTAAAAGAAAAAATTTTTAATATAAGTTTTTCTTATGTTATGCTTATTGTATTGTTGGCATCAATAGGAACTTTAATGCTTTATTCCGCAGCAAACGGAAGTTGGTATCCGTGGGCTATGCCCCATATTATAAGATTTATGGTGGCTTTTGCCATAATGATTGTTTTAGCGCTGGTTGATATTAAATTGATTGTAAAATATAGCTATACTTTTTATTTCATTTCTTTGCTGTTGCTGTTGGCTGTTGAAGTAACAGGACATATAGGAATGGGAGCTCAGCGCTGGATTAATTTTGGGTTGTTCAGGTTGCAACCGTCAGAGCTGATGAAAATTGCTTTGGTAATGGCTTTGGCAAAGTATTTTCATGGAGCTTCTTTACAAACAATTAAAAGCATAAGAGGAATAATTTTTCCGCTGATGTTGGCTTTTGTGCCGGCAGTGTTGATTGTAATTCAACCGGATTTGGGAACGTGCTTGTTGTTGTTATTTACAACAGCAATAATTATGTTTGTTGTGGGAATTCAATGGTGGAAATTTGCAGCCGTGTTTGTTGCGGCAGTTGGTGCAATGCCTGTGGCTTGGCATTTTTTACATGACTATCAAAAAGAAAGAGTGCTGACATTTTTTAATCCGGAAAGAGACCCGCTTGGAGCCGGCTACCATATTATTCAATCTAAAATAGCTTTAGGGTCAGGGGGAATTTTCGGAAAAGGATTTTTAAATGGAACGCAAAGCCATCTTAACTTCTTACCTGAAAAACACACCGATTTTATTTTTACAATGTTGTCTGAAGAGTTTGGAATGATTGGTGCTTACTTTGTGTTGGCAATAAACATATTAATTGTTTTATACGGATATTTTTTTGCAATCAGAAGTGCAAGCTATTATGGAAAATTGTTGGCAATCGGTTTGGCTACAAATTATTTTTTGTATGTGGCAATTAACATTGCAATGGTTTTGGGCCTTTTACCTGTGGTTGGTATTCCTTTGCCCCTGATATCTTATGGCGGAACGGTAATGCTATCTGTGATGGCAAGTTTTGGACTGATTTTAAATGTAAACATTAACAAGAATGTGTTTATGGGAAAAGGTGTGGGCGACAGAAATGATTTGTAATTGTTAGGCTTTTATTTAGAAATTTGTTTTATAATAAAAAATAGATTTTAGATATTGAGGTAAAAATGGCTTTTTTAAAAGAAGAAAATTTGTTTGATACGCTACACAGAATCGAAAAAGATTCCAGAGGATATGGCGCAGTTTATGTTGATATATCAAAATTAAAAATAAGATATCAAAAAAATGCATTTTTAAATGTTTTAGGTTGCATGTTGGATAATGTAGTAGCAAGTGTGGCAGGAGGAGCCTTTTTATTAAAAAATGATGACGTGGTTTTATTGGGGCATGATATAGATACCAAAGTTGCGCAAAATGTGTTTCAGGTTCTTAAAGAAGCAGTTGTTTATGAAAAAGATATTGAAAATATGCAAGATTATATAAAAATTTATGGTTTTCCAATTGATTTTGATGAATTTCGTACTTTAATGTATGATATTAAAAATTCTCAGCAAAATGCAATTAAAAAACATCCGATAACAGCTTCTTCTCTGAATAAAGTAATCGGAACTGTAGAAGAAGCAAAAGTTGAAGATATTGTAAAAAGACAACCTGTGTATCAGTTTAATGAAGATGGTTCTAGGAAACTTTTGTTTGAAGAATTTTTTGTGGCATTAAAAGATTTGGCAACATTTATGCCGGCAACGGTTGATTTGGAAGCAAACAGATGGTTGTTTTCTTATGTTACACAGGCATTGGATAAAAAAACCATGAATTCTTTCTTTAAGTCAGATATTAAAAATTGGCCATCAGGAATTAGTATTAATCTTAATTTGAAATCTGTGTTTACAAAAGATTTTGTAGAATTTGCAAAGAATTTTTTGAAACAAGGACAACAATTGCATATTGAAATTAATTTATTGGATGCATTTATAAATTTCGGATTGTTTCAAGAAGCTCAAAAAATTTTGCAAAAAGGCGGACACAAGGTTTTAATTGATGGGCTTACAATTAACATTTTGAAAATGCTGAACATTGATAGTATCAAACCTGACGAAATTAAGATTTTTTGGGACCCTCAGTGGGAAAAAGATGTTAATAACGAAGTGGTAAAAGATACAATTTCCAGAATGGGTGTCCAAAATGTGATTTTGGCAAAATGTGACAGCAAAAGAGCTTTAGACTGGGGTAAAGCTTATGGAATTAAAAATTTCCAAGGTCCATATGTTGATGATTTGCAGATAAATGCAATTATGAGAGCTTGTCCTGATGCATTAAATTGTACGGCAGAACAATGTTTGAAAAGAAAAAGATTAATTTGCGGAAACATTAGAAAAGAATGCTTAAATCTACAAATGTTGGAGGGAGAATAAAAGGATGACTCCAGTAGAGAAAAATTTGAAAAAATTAACACCGGAAGTGTTGGATAAAATTCAAAAAGTTTTATTGAAAACTGATTTTTCAAGCTTAATCAGAAGACAATCTGTTTCAATTATGGAAACGCTGACAAAACCTCAACCTGTGTTTGATGAAATTTGGGTGGAAATTGCAGATTTAAAAGAAATGGTTGCGCCGGAATTTGACCTTAAGTCTGATACTTGGTTGTTTCAACATTTTACAGAAACGTTGGATTGTGGTGTATTAAAATGTATTCAAGAAGGAGAAGATTTTTCTTTATCACAAGACATTAGTATCAATCTTAATGTTTCTACGGTGTTGTCAGAAAATTTTGTTCAGTTTGATGAAAATATTAGTGCGGCAACAGATAAAACAAGCATTATTATTGAAGTTAATTGGCTTGATGTACTCAGTGATATTAAATCTTTTATGTTGGCAAAAACATATTTGCACAATAAAGGTTACAGAGTGTGTTTGGATGGTGTGCCACCTGATAAGTTGAAGTATTTGAATTTGGAAAATATGGATTTGGACTTTATTAAAATAATTTGGAGCCCAACCCTTATGGAAGAAATGAGAAAAATTCCATATTTTACAGATGACGCAACAAAGCGTAAAAGAGGAAGAATAATTTTGTGCAGAATTGATGACCAAAGAGCAATTGATGTTGGAAATTCTGTGGGTATAAATTTTTATCAGGGAAGATATATCCAAAAGCTTATTTTTGATGAAAAAGCAAAACAAAAGTTTATTTAATTTTGTAAAGTTTCATCTTGTAAAATATCTTCAAGTTTTATTTTTAGCGAATCTGATTTTGTTTTTGCAAGGGCTAATCTTGCTTGCTTTTGTGCGCCTTTAATGTTACCTATATGCAAAAGATATTGTGCAGTGGCATATATGGCATAATCTTCTTGATTTGTATATCCGTATGCTTGGGAAAGTAAATTCCAGCCGAATGAACTTGGAGCTTCAATTAATGCTTGGTTGAGCAAAACAATAATTTCTTTT
The DNA here is from genome assembly GCA_045590955.1 of Alphaproteobacteria bacterium. Classification (GTDB taxonomy): domain Bacteria; phylum Pseudomonadota; class Alphaproteobacteria; order RF32; family CAG-239; genus JAZNSB01. The sequence goes on from JAZNSB010000012.1 coordinate 40,361, forward strand.
GCCAAAGATACAGAAGGTTCGGTTTGCAAAACGGCATGTGCATAATTGAGTTTGAAAATTGCAGAAGATGGAAGTAATTCAAGGGCTTTTCCATGTGCTATGATTGCTTTTTGTATTTGTCCGGTTTCTTGTAATATCTGGCCTTTGAATTCATAAAAAAACGGATTTTTTTCATCTTGTAAAATTAATGTGTTTATTTTTTCTAATGCTTTTTGTGCTTGTCCATCTTTGTAAAAAGCAATTGCTTGCGCATATTGAGAAGTGATGCTTTGTTCAGACAGCGGGTATTTTGCAAGAGTTTGTTCTTTTGAATGTAAATATGCGTAGATTTTTGCCTGAATTATTTGCATCTTTTCTAATAATAATGGGTTGTTTTTGAAGTGATTTTGATTGTTTGAAATTACATCTATTCTTTCTTTTGTTAAAGGATGTGTTGAAAAATAATCTGTTTCTACAATGCCGGAAGATTTATTTTGTTGGTTTAATTTTTGCATGAAAGACAAAAATCCGGAAGAAGATATTTGGCTACGGTTTAAAAGGTCCAAAGCAAACATATCAGCTTGTCTTTCTTCTGCGCTTCTATAAGTATAATAATAATTTAATGCACTGCTGTGTGCTCCGGTTGCCACTGCTAAAGCAACAGAAGGGTCTTTGCTGAAAATGGCAGCAGCTCCGGCAATTAATGTTGAAAAAACAGAAACATTGTTTAATTCTTGTGCGGTTAATTTTTGTCTTAAAATATGTCCGCCGGTTATGTGGCCAATTTCATGAGCTATAACAGATTGTATTTCTTCCGGTGTGTGGGCCGCTAAAATGGTGCCCGTATGGATAAAAAGTTGATTGCCGTCTGAAACAAAGGCATTTAAAGACGGATCTTCTACAATAAAAATGTTTTGTCTGGAATAAGGTACGTGGGCATTGTTAAATAACGGTTGGAAAAGCATATCTAAAAAAGTTTGGGTTTCTTCATCAATAATAATTCGTAAAGAATTATCTGCAAAACAAAGAGATGTTTTGCAGATAATTACAAGACAAAGTGCAAGAAAGTATAATGTTTTTATTTTTTGATTAATTTTTTCCACCATGTTGCTTTCTTGGGAGTTTCTGTTTCTTGAACCTGCGGTTGTTTATCGTCCGCTTCATTTTGTATATTTGTTTCTTGAACTTGCTCAGATTGATTTGTTTTATTATAATCATTTCTTCTGAACTTACGAGGGTTTCTGCGATAATTTTTTTGATTGCGATTTGATTTATATTCGTTCAAATCTTCATTTGCAAAATTATCTGTATCTTCATCATTTACAACAGTGTCTGTTACCACATTGTCGTCTAAATCTTCAAGCTTTTGAGCCTTTGTTCTTTCCAATTTAAAGTCTACAATGTTGCGAATGGAATTGTCTGCACTGATTATAATGTTCATATTATAATTTTTTTCTATATTTAATAGGTTTTCTTTTTTGTGGTTAAGTAAATATAGAGCAACATCTGATGCGGCAATTACATTTAGTTGAGAAGATCTGTTCTTGGTGCCTTCTTCTTCAATGCTTCTGAGAACCATCATTGCAGCGGATTCAATGCTTCTGACAATACCTCTGCCTTGACAATACGGACATACATGATAATTGCTTTCAAAGAAAGAAGAATGCATTCTTTGGCGAGAAAGCTCCAGTAAACCAAACTGGCTCATTCTTCCAACTTGCACTCTGGAGCGATCTTTTTTAAGAGCTTCTTTCATTCTTTTTTCAACTAAATGATTGTTTTGCGGTTCGTCCATATCAATAAAATCAACAACAACCAAACCGGCAAGGTTTCTCATTCTGAGTTGTCTGGCAACTTCGTCGCACGCTTCTAAATTGGTTTTTAGAGCTGTTTCTTCAAGATCTTTTTCTTTTGTTGCTCTGCCAGAGTTAACGTCTATGGCAACCAAGGCTTCTGTCGGGTTAATTACCAAATAGCCCCCGCTGTCCAATTGTGCAACAGTATCATGCAATTTGTCCAGCTGTGTTTCAACCTGAAAACGTTGGAATAACGGCATGTCGCTGTCTCTATATAATTTTATCTTCTTGAGATTGTGAGGAGATAAAATTTTGAAGAAATCTTTTGCTAAACGATATCCTTTTTCGCCGGCAACAAGAATTTCAGAAACTTCTTTGTTATATATGTCTCTTAATGTTCTTTTAATAAGATTGCCTTCTTCGTAAATAAGAGATGGAGCTTTGGCTTTAAGAGAATTTATGCGGGTGTTGTTCCACGACCTGATAAGGTAGTTGTAATCTCTAATAATGTCTGATTTTGTTTTGTCTTCTCCGGCAGTTCTTACGATTAAAGACATGTCAATGCTTAAAGGTAATTGTTTTACAATGTCTTTTAGACGTTTTCTGTCTGCCTGATTGGTGATTTTGCGAGATACTCCGCCGCTTTTGATGCGGTTTGGCATTAATACGCAATAACGACCGGCTAACGATAAATAAGTGGTTAAAGCAGCTCCCTTATTGCCTCTTTCTTCTTTTACAATTTGAACCAATACAATTTGACCCTCTTTGATGACGTCTTGAATTTTATTTCTGTGGTAGAGCTTTCTGACTTTTATCAAACGTCTTTGAAGTTCAAAATTGTTGTCATTTTCATCGTCATCATCGTCATCATCGTCGTCGTCATCATCATTTTCATCTTCTGCAACAATGGAATCGTCATAAGAATTGGCACTTAATGGCGTGTCCTCATTTATGCTGTTTTCTTCAATACCGTATGTTTCTGCCATGGTTGTGGTTTTTTTGGCAGTTTTTGTTTTTTTGCTTTTTGTAGAAGTTTTCTTTACTGCACGTTTTTTTCTTGTCGGTTTTGCTTCTTCTTGAGGCAGTTCTTCTTTTTCTTCTGTTGTTTCCATTGTTTCCATCATGATGCTATGTTGCAAGATTTCTTCTGCAATGTTTAAAATGATATTTTCAGGAGATGGAAGTGAATGAGAACAAGAATTTTCTATAATTAACGGAGAAATTTCGGCAACAGGAACAGTTTGTTCCTGAAGCAAACCATCATCTTCCGGATTTGTTAAATTTGAAACTTCTTGAACTTCGGTTGCTTGATTTTCTTGCAGTTGCTCTTGCGCTTGTTGTTGAGCAAGCATATCTGCAAGTTTTTGTTCTCTGGCCAATTTTGCTCTTTGTCTGGCAGCTTCTCTTTCTTTTATATATTGTTTTTTGTTTTCAATAATTTCTTCAACTTCTTGCTCAACTTCTTTGATTTGCTCTTCGGAAACAAAGTAATAATCCGGATGAATTTCTCCAAAGGCTAAAAAACCATGTTTGTTGCCGCCATAATCAACAAAACATGCCTGCAAAGATGGTTCTACACGCATAACTTTGCCAAGGTAAATGTTGCCTTTTATTTGTTTTCTGGATGATGTTTCAAATTCAACGTCTTCCAGTTTGTTGCCATTAACAACCACAACTCTGGTTTCTTCTTCTTGAGTTGCATCAATAAGCATTCTTTTTGTCATAATAAAACTCCATTGCCTTTAAAGGCATAAAATTTATACAAATGATAGGGAGTTTGAAAATATAAATATACTGCCAGTGCAGCAAAGAAACCGGACTTATCCCGTATAAAATATAAAAACTCTTTCTATCACAACCCCAAAAAAACACATACGCATCACTCATCGCTATGAAAAAGTGGCAATACCTACTCTAAAGATTTGTATATTCATCATTTTTTAAGTTCAATCTTTTTTCAGTATTAAATATATGTTTTTATGTTTTGTAAGATAACATCTTTTTTTATAAAATTACAAGTGATTTTTAAGATATTGGTAAGAAGTTTGAGCTATAATTTTTTATAGAGGAAAAAATGATGAAAGAAATGAGCTTTAAAGACTTCTTTTTTAAGGTTAGAACACTATTTTGTTGTCTGGCCTTGTTGTGCATTTTTTCCACAAAGGTTGAGGCAAAAGAAATTTATGGCATGAGAATCGGTCAGGGCGTGGGAAGTGTGAGAATTGCCTTTGATGCCCAAAATACTTTTGATTATAAAGTTTTTATGCTCAACGACCCCAAAAGATTGGTAATTGATGTTGAAAATATAAAAGTTTCTTCAAAAATTGAAAAAGTAAAAGATAAAAGCAATTTAATTGAGGGATTGCGTTTGGGAAATGATAATCGGAGAATTGTTTTTGATCTTAAAAAACCGGTGGTTGTAAAAAAAGCATTTATGTTGCCTCCGCAAAGTTCTTTTCCATGGCGTTTTGCAATAGATTTGCAAATTGCTTCAGAACGAGAGTTTTTAAATAAAATCGGTTTTGAAAATGCAGTTTCTACTTCAAAAGACTTTAAAGAATCGTCTTATGACAACAAAGTAACAGCAGTAAATCAGCCGATAAAAACAAGTAAAAAAATAATAGTGTTAGATGCAGGACATGGAGGGCGTGACCCGGGAGCAATAGGGTATTCCGGAGTTTATGAAAAACATATTACGCTGTCTATGGCCAAGGAATTAAAAGCAATTTTAGACCAAACAGGAAAATATCAGGTTTATTTGACCAGAAGTACAGACAAAATCTTGGCATTGAGAGAAAGAGTAAAAATTGCACGTGCACATAAAGCAGATTTGTTTATTTCAATTCATGCAGACAGTGCCAGAAATAAAAAAGCTACGGGGTTGTCAGTCTATACTTTGTCGGAAACAGCATCAGATAAAGAGGCTGCCGCATTGGCAGAAAGAGAAAATAAAGCAGATGTTATTGCCGGATTGGATTTTGCAGAACATACCAGAGAAGTGGCAGATATTTTGATAAATTTGGCACAAAGAGAAACGATGAACAGGTCTTCGGAGTTTGCCTCTTTCATGGTGGAACAAATGCGAAAAAAAGTTCATTTGGTGGCAGATACTCACAGATTTGCAGGTTTTGCCGTGTTAAAAGCACCAGATATTCCGTCGGTGTTGTTGGAAATGGGATATTTGTCTAACAGACAAGAGGAAAAACTGTTAAAACAAAAAGAATATAGAAAAAAATTGGCGGTTTCAGTTAAAAATGCCATCAATAAATACTTTGAAAATATGCAAAGAGTTTCTTTGTTCTAATAATATCAGACAAATACAAAAAATTGCAAAATTTTACTATCATTTTTTATTTTGTATGATATAAACACTCTAGGTTTGGTAAAAAATGAAAAATATAATGAAATTTATATCTTCGGTTATTAGCGCGGGAATGTTTTTTTCCGTGATAATTGCAATTGTATTAATCAGCTCTTTGTGGGAGTATTCTTCTCAATTGCCCGATTACAGACAATTAGAAAAATATGAACCGAAAGTTACAACCAGACTTTTTGCCGGAGATGGACAGTTGCTGATGGAATATGCTACGCAAAAAAGAATTTTTTTGCCGGTAGATAAAATTCCGGATAGAGTTAAACATGCTTTTTTTGCTGCAGAAGATAAAAATTTTTATTCTCATTGGGGAATTGATGTTTTTGGCATATTGCGCGCCATTGTCTCAAATGTAAAACAATTTGGTTCCGGAAAAAGACCGGGAGGCGCTTCAACAATTACACAACAAGTGGCAAAAAACTTTTTGCTTTCTTCTGAGCTTTCCATAAAAAGAAAAATAAAAGAAGCTTTGTTGGCAATAAAAATTGAACAAGCTTTTTCAAAAGACCACATATTGGAATTATATCTTAATGAAATCTATCTGGGCAATCGTTCTTACGGTGTGGCCGCAGCTGCTTTAAATTATTTTAATAAGTCCGTAAATGAACTAACCGTGCCGGAGGCAGCATATTTGGCAGCATTGCCGAAAGGACCAAATAATTATAATCCGAAAACCAAATATGACGCAGCAATTACCAGAAGAAATTGGGTAATTGACAGAATGTCGGAAGAAGGATTTATTACCGAACAGGAGGCCTTGGAGGCAAAAAATACACCTTTGGAAGTGGTGGACAGGGCT
>JAZNSB010000013.1:0-16734 GCA_045590955.1 Alphaproteobacteria bacterium
AAGTAATAACTTATTTTATTTTAAAAATCAAATATTTTTTAGCTTGATTCTTAGAAAGTCGCAATAAATACATTATACAAACTCTTTTAATTGGTATTGGAACTCTTCATAATAGGAGATTATTTCAGTTAGTAATTCATCAATATTCCACCATCAATTTAAAAGTCTTATCAAAATTGATAAGACTTTTTTGTTTTGATATGGGATGTTCAATTCCTTTCATCAATTCGTTTATGACTGCCGTCATAACTCATTGTGTTTCATTGCGTCTCACCGCAAAACTCCGGCCACTGGCAGGTTTTTGCGGTGACGTCCTCTTTTTTTTGTGCTTTAATTAGGCCTCAAAAGCCCAGTGTTTGCGGGGTTTAAAGAGATTCGGTGTTTCATTTATGATGTGTGTACTTCACCCAGCGCCAACACGATTTTTATGAATTTTACAGAAAATAGATACTTTTGGATTGACCTCACTCAGACCATTTTGCCTTGATTTTACAGGCCTCTGACCCACCTAAGTTCGTATCCCATATCCTCGCCACTCTTGAACAAATCAGAAAAGAGATACCGCCGCTAAGATTATGGAGAAAATACCCTATTTATCGGATGTAAAAATTCTAACTTCATGCTTAGTATTTTATAAAACTATGAAGTATTCTCTTGACAAGAGACTATTTAATGTTTATAGTTTAAATATATTAAAACCATGAAGTATGAGGTTAGCATGCAGGAAATCCGCTCTAAAATTGAAGAAAATCGCAAGAAACTGCAAAAGTTATTGCAAAATAAGGACAATCAAAAGGTCTTGGATAAATGGCTCAAGACCGAGCTTGCTTATACCTCAAATGCTATTGAAGGTAATACTTTGACCAGGCGCGAGACCGAACTGGCAATTGAAGAGCAAATCACCACTGGCGCCAAACCGATAAATGACTATTTGGAAGCCAGAAATCACGCTAACGCTTTTGATTTTATCTGTCATGCCGCTAAAAATAAGGTCAAAATTGATGAAAATTATGTGTTGCAGATTCATAAAATCATTTTATCAGGCATAGATGACACGAATGCCGGATTTTATCGCTCGGTCAGAGTTCGGATATCGGGTTCACAGACAGTTTTGCCCAATCCGCTTAAAGTGCCGGATTTAATGCGTGACTTTGGTAAATGGTTGCTTGAAAAAAGTGATGATGCATTGCTAAAAGCCATAGAAGCGCATTATCGCTTGGTTTCTATTCACCCGTTTGTAGACGGTAACGGTCGGACAGCGCGATTGCTCCTCAACAGCATATTGTTTGAGAGCGGTTATGCGCCGATTATTATCAGAAAAATTGACCGTAAAAGATATTTAAGCGCCTTAGAAACCTATCAAACCAAAGAGAATAGCGAGCCTTATTACAGGTTTATGCTAACTGCGCTCAATCGCTCGCTCAAAATGATGATTGACTTGCTTGATGTTGAAAAAGCTGAGCCGCAAGGAAAGCTTCTGACGATTGCCAAGTTTGCAAAATTGGCAGGACTTCCGATTTCAACCATTCGTTATTGGATGAAAGAAGGCAAAATCAAACCAATCACCTATACCGCCTCCGGTTATGCAATGTTTGATGAAAAGCAGATCGCTGAGGTTAAGAAGGATTAGTTGTATTTATGTAATAGGAGCAAAGTTATGAAGATTTTTAAACTTATTTTATTTTTGTTAACATTATCTATTTGCAATTTTGCAAGGGCTGAGACTTATTACGTTAATACCGAAGTGTTAAATCTACGTTCATGTGCAGGAACTGATTGCAAAATATTAGATAAACTTACATCAGGATCTGTTGTTGATGTTGTTGAAGATAAGGGAGAATGGGTAAAGGTTAAGACAGATAAAAGCGAGGGTTTTGTTATTAAACGCTCTTTGACTAATGAAAGTGCCGAAACAGGAATAGGAGAAATTATCTTTAGTGTAGTACTTTTGGTTATTTTCATATTTGTTGCTTGGTTCATATATATGCTTCCGGCCAGACTTGCTGCAAATAATAAAAATGCCGATAAAATATACGGAGTAAATTTATTTTTTGGGTGGTTTCCTGGTATTTGGCCTATATTGCTGGTTGCCGCTTTAATTGGTGAAAGTAGGGAAAATTAATTCCAAAATTTATTCAAAGGTGTAGAATTCAACACCTTTGGAAGCCTATAAATAAAAGCCACCATAAATGTATGATGGCTTATTTGGTTTACTCTTCAACAGGAATAAAATCCATCAGATCTCCATTACATTCTGGATAATTAGGACACATTATCATTTCTAATTCATCCAACTCGGATTGTTTGTATTCATCTTTTGTTTTAATAACTTTAACATTCTTAAACAAAAAATGCTTTCCGCAATGTAGACATTCGACCATTGTATCATCAGAAAAACCTAATCCAGCCTTTCTTTGATCATCAATAGCTTTTTCTCTCATTTTTCCTTCTAGTAATAAATATTCATCAGCATTTATTGTTGTACTTTCCTCAAAAAAATTACTGACGGTTTCTTCAAATAATCTTTTTCTCTTTTCCAACTCTATAGATGAACTATTTATTAAATCACTCCAACTACTGAAACCCATAAGTTTAGAAATTATGTGTTGTGCTTTCATAAGAGTGCAATCTTTTATTTCCGTAGAATCTAAAATAGAACGAAAGTCAACGGGAAAATTAACCCATTCATCATTTCGAATATCTTTTAATAAATTTTTTGATAATGTTTTAAAATATTGAATATTTGGCATTTTTATACCTTTCAGTTGTATCTATGTTTATTACCTGTATAAAAAATGCGTTCGTAATCTTTTTTGATAATAAACACAGAAAGGTTTAAATACCAAGTGTTGGATGACAAAGTCTTCGCACGAACGAACTAGCGTTCCAACAAGCTGTATAAGATATTTAGTTCAAATTTGAATAAAATGCAAGAAATAACTAATGTTTTTCAAACTATCTAGTTCAAAGTGACCAGGCAGAAGTGACCAGTGACCAGTGACCAGCCAGGGAAAATCGGACCCCATTATAACCCTTGTGTTTATTGGGGTTTGGGATATACCCGACCAGCCAGAATTTTTCTGTTTCGCTAGAAATATGGCGCGGCTTGCGTCCGCTCCTAGTCCTTGCCGAGCTAAAACATTACTAAGCTCAACCAAACCACCGTCGGTTTGTTTTTGCTCAAAAATCGCCGGCTCAGTTAATTTCTTTTCATTATTTACATTATTACCTTACCAAAAAGTTGCATAAGATTTGGCAAAGCCAAACAATCCTGAAGAAGAATAGTGTATAAGTATAAAACAACAAAAAACAGCTCTGAGAATAAACTCAAAGCTGTTTTTTGTTATACACTAGAAACTTGGTCTTTTTACCTTAAGCTTCAAAACGGGTCTAAAATTGAACACCTCTTTCCAATCTCCTCTACATGCTCCTCCGCTATTATCTTCATAAAGATTGACCGCAAACGTCATATACTGATGATCCGTCATCTCTGCCAACTGATAACCTTTTCGTGGTTTTTTTCCTATCTTAATAAGGGTTTCTTTGATTTTGTTATAATTCTCAGCGATTTCTAGTAACCCATCTTTAGGCATCTTAATAATTTCCTCCCCTTTCTTGCAGATAGAAGATAAATTGGAAAGACGCCTCCAAGCAGCATCAGACGATAATCTACGTTCCTGAATATCGTATATGGTAGAGGCGGTAAGATCTCCATATATCAAGCTATCACGCGAATCGATCAACTCCACAACTGCCTTTATCCTCTTATCTTTGATTACAGAGAACGAAAATGTATTGTCTTCATACCAAATCATACCCGGTTCTATTTTTGTAAACTCTGACAACCCGAAAACAGCAGGGCTGTTTTCTTCATTTTGAATCAGAGTTTCCATTTTATTAACCAAGTCCTCATCAGGTGTTGATGTAATCCAAGACTTTATAACATCTGCTCGTGTTACACCCAAAAGCTCCATGAGCTCGTTTACCTTTTTTATTTTTGCTTCCAAATTTATTTATATTATGTTAATGTTTATAAAAATTTCTGTTGTTTATTTAACTAACATATTTTTGACACAACGTCAATATTTTTTGTCCAAAAATTATATTAATATAATTACATACCCCATTAATTTTTATTAGCGAGGGGTTTTATGTTGAAAATATTATAAAATTGAAATAGCCTGATTATAGTTGTCTAATTTAAGGAGTTTATGCTATGCTAAAGCTTATTTTACCGGAAGAAAAGTATTGGCTATCATTTCAAGATGGGGTAGAAGAATGTAAAAAATATCCGACACCTTATGATACAAATGCAATAAAGAGTGGTTTCAAATTTGATAATTTTGCCGATTTTAAGCAGGTATGTGAAAAACAAAGAAAAGGTGAGGGACTGAAAGAAGGATATGTGGCTTCTACCAGATTGTGGTTGATTGAAGATGAAAAATTTGTTGGAATTTTTGATATTCGTCATGATTTAACAGAAGCTTTGAAAGAAAAAGGAGGACATGTGTCTTATTATACAATTCCTTCGGCCAGAAACAGAGGCTTGGCAAGTATGGGATTGAAACTTTGTTGCAGATATGCAAAAGAGGTTTTGGGCTTGGATGAGGTTTTGATTACATGTAAGGCAGAAAATATACCATCATATAAAACTATGTCAAAAGTAATGGTAGAAATGGGCGGTTTTGAAGACGAGCCGGCTGTGTTAGATAATGAGCAACAAAGAAGAGTTTGGATAAGAACCAGATGTAGAGATTAGAAGTATTTGATGATAGTTATAAAAACTCATCTAATTGGGTATGGAACTATTCATACTGTAAGATAGTTTCAGTTAGTAAGTCATCAATATTTTACCACCATTTAATAGCCCCTCAAGTTGAGAGGCTTTTTTTGTTTTAAATTTATTGATGTGATTTTATCTTCTATATTTGTCTGCTTTATAGGTTCCCAGCAAATGTATATTTTCAGTGTATTGCTCTAATCGTTTGATAGTCTTCTTTACATTTTCAGCTTTACAATGTCCATTAAACTCAATGTAAAACTGTTCAGATACAAAATTACCATCTATAACATAACTTTCTAGCTTGCTTATATCAATGTTAGCTTCTGCAAAAACGCTTAAGACATGATATAATGCTGATGGAATGTGTTTAACTACAAAAATAAGTGATGTAATATAATTATCATCTCCTAAAGTGATAATATCCTTATCTTTTCCCATAACCAAAAATCTTGTGGTATTGTTACTGTCATTTTCAATATTTGATGCCAATATGTGCATGCCATATATATCTGCAGCTTTTTTTGGGGCTATTACTGCTACAGATTTATCTTGTTTTTCAATAACATCTATACATGATTTAGCTGTATCTATATGTGATACCGGTTTGATATCGTGTCGCTTTATATAATTAGAACATTGAGCAAGAGCCTGAGGATGCGACAAAACTTTTTTTATATCTTTAAGTTCTGTATTTGGCAAAGATAATAGTTGATGTTCTATACGGAGAAAATATTCAGCTATTATATTTAAATTAGTTTTAGGTAAAAGAAAATGAACATCTGTTACTCTACCTGCGTTTGAATTCTCAATAGGAATAACCGCATAATCAGTCTCACATCTTTCCACCATAGCCATAGCTTCTTCAAATGTATCTATAGGAATATATTCATCATTAGGAAATATATTTTCACATGCTATATGAGAGTATGAGCCAAAGGCTCCTTGAAATGCTATTTTCTTCATTTTTTCTCTTTAAATATTTTAACAGTGTGTGTTTTATAAAAATTAATACTACTAACAGTAAACACTTGTTGGTTAACAATAAGTTTATTCCTAACAAAAGCTTTAAAAAACAACGGCTCTGATTGGATATCAGAACCGTTTTTTTTAGCGTAAGATCATCCCAAATGCTATTGCTGTAGCTGCTATGAGATACAAAACAATGAACGTTGTTTCGGATGCTTCTTCTCGGTCAGCTGCCTTGTTGGCAATTGACAAAGCTGTGTTTACATCATCTGTTGCAACATAGTATGTCGCAACAGCTGTTTGGCATTTGATAAACTCCATCCCATCTTGCGGATGGATCCATTTGCCTGATGCGTTCAGGCAGTTGGATTTATCAAGAATGTTACCCTGGTGATCTTCCAGGTAAAAGCATTCTCCGTAACAGCCTTCAATGGCTGTTACAGTTCCCATGACTCTTAAGTCTTGGTTGTTGTTGCATGATGTCACTGTGGCTGTTGCAATTAATATTGCAAACAGTGCTACTAATTGTTTAATCTTTTTCATAATTGTAGGGATTTATATACTTTTTTTAATGGATGCAGTATATCATAAAAAGGAAGGGTGAGCAATATCTAATTGTATAAAAATATAAATTTTATTGTAAAATATCTTTTGTTTTGTTATAGGTTTGTGAGACTTTTTTGAGGAAACAAATATGAAAACATTTTGTTATGAGACAAAAGGAGTTTGTTCTACAAAAATTACTTTTAATTTGATGGACGGTAAGCTCTATAATTTGCAATTTAATGGCGGATGTATGGGAAATTTACGAGCAATCTCTAAGCTTGTGGAGGGCAGGGAGGCTAAGCAGTATATTGAACGATATTCTTATCCTTGTAAGGAAAATGAAACCATTGTTTGGTATGATTATGTAGCGTTTTTTATACCTACTATAGATACCTTCCTGTTCAAGTTTCCTTTATGAATATTGGTAAGGAACATAGGCAGAAAAAGTATTGGGTATGTGATGAACTATCTTTTAGTCAGGTGTTTTGTCTGGACTTTAAGAATGGAGAATGTGCCCCTCAGATTAAATCTGATAGGTTTTATATTCGTCCGGTTTTGGCTTTAAAAGTGAAGTAGAATAAAAAAGCAGTTCTGATTTTGTATCTGAGCTGTTTTTTTATTTTAAATTTATTGAAAATTTTGTAAAAAACGGTTTGACAAAAATGTTTTTTTGTGATATATTTTGTCTAAATCTGAATTATTATAGATATAGAGCGGGTATTATTGTGGGTAGTTCACTTTAGTAGGTTTTATGCTATAATAATTTGGTTTTAATAGTATAAACCAAAAAAACAAAAAAATGAAAAGAACTATTGTGGCACTTATGACAGTGCTTTTCTCGGTGATGTTCATTACTGAGGCTGATGCTGGAGTGGGCTTTTTTAACTACGAAAAGAAAGCCCCAAACGGAGACAGGGTTGTGATCCATATGTGGAGCAACATCTCTGTCCCAAAGAATTATTTAAATTCTTTGAGCCCGTACACATCAACGAGCGAGCTGATCGCAGGCTTGGCCTGCGAGCTGTATGAGCACGGGTACAAAGATTCGTTCTCTGTGCGCAGTGCACGCACGGGAGAGTGGTGGCGTGTAGACAAAAAAGACCTCTGGAAATACAGCCGTGGTCACGGTCGAGGTTATAGCCGAGACTATGAATATGATAACCGAGATCATGGTCACAGTCGAGGACATGGTCACGGTCGAGGACGTGGTTGCGGTCGAGGACGTGGTTGCGGCTGTAGGTGATAAAAAAGGAGAAAGTTTATACTTTCTCCTTTTTTATTTTAAACGTATTGAAAATTGCAAATTCTTGTTGTATCTTGTGGCGCTGTTGTTGGAAAACAATGCAAAAAAGAGTTTGGATAAATATAAGATAAATAAAATTTGGAGACTATTTTTGAAGAATTTTAATTATACAACAGAGGGAGTATGTTCCTCAAAAATCAGTTTTGATATTGATAACGGCAAAATATACAATGTGAATTTTAATGGTGGTTGCGTGGGAAATTTGAGGGCTGTGTCAAAACTGGTTGAAGGTGCAGATGCCAAAAAAGTGGCAGATATTTTGCGTGGAAATGATTGCCGTGATAAAGGTACTTCTTGTGCTGATCAGTTGGCAAAAGCCATTGATGAAGCATTGCTTGACAGCTTAAAATTTTAAATGCTTTAAAAATGCATCACAACCTTCAACAATATCCCAATAGGTTTCATCAAAATTGCCGGTGTACCAAGGGTCTTTGATATTGCGGGGCTTATTTGCAAAATCTAATAAGCGGTGAATTTTATTGTCTGTATCAACGCCAACAATAGATTGAATGTCCTCAATGTTGCTGTCGTCCATTGCTAAAATATAATCGTAATAAGCATAATCAGATGGCCGAATACGACGAGAGTAATGTTCTTCAAACGGCACATGCATAGATTTCAATATCTCACGCGTGCCATGATGAATGCCGGCATGACACATCTCATTGTAACTTTCAGTTGCAGCAGAATCAATTTCAAACTGATCAGACAAACCGCGCTTCTCAACCATTTGCTTAAAAACAAACTGAGCCATCGGCGACCGACATATATTTCCCAAACACACAAATAAAACTTTAATCATTGTTGTTCCTTTTAATGGTATGTTCAAACCATTGTTCTTGAAAATGTGTTTGTTCTTCTATTTGTTCGTTGGAAAGAGAGAGGTTTTGGGGAACAACAATTAATTTATCATCATTATCATTTCTGCGTTGTATTACGGCAATACATGTTCCGGTAAATTCTTTGAGAGGTGTATTAATTCCTAAAATATAGGCGTCTAATTCTTCTGCGTCTCCGGAAATGGTGTTGGGTATAAAACCGTAATTTACAGGGTATTCAAATCCATATTTTGGGTGTTTTGAACCAAGAGGTCTGTCTATAGTAACAGATACGGTTTGGTTTATATAATCTGGTGCTTTACATTTGTGTTTGATCATTTGTTGTTCCTGCCTTGTTTGATATAAAGTAGCAAATTATTTATTAAAATTAAATAAACAGATTGGTTTATAAGAGTGATTTTAAAAGGACAACACGGAGGAATTTTTATCCTCCGTGTTTGATTATTTGTCCATCTCTCTGAATGTCAAGATCCAGAAGATGGCAGCTATGGCAATGGCTCCAATAATGACGCCGTCATTGCATTCACACTGAGTTTCGGCGTTATTGCAACCTACCAGTGCAGTAGACAGCAACAAGGTTGCAAATAGCGACACAATAGTTCTTTTCATAATTTTTGTTTTATAGGTTTTACGAGTAGAATGTATCAAAAAATTGAATTTTTGTCAATAAAATGTTTGACATAAATGACAAAAAATGGTATAAAGATAACGAAAGATATTTTATTAACCTTAAATATAATAGATTATGATGTACAGAGTGATTGAGCGTTATGCTCAGAAAGGCGAGACCGTTACCAGTATTAAACCTGCAA
Organism: Alphaproteobacteria bacterium; assembly: GCA_045590955.1. GTDB lineage: Bacteria > Pseudomonadota > Alphaproteobacteria > RF32 > CAG-239 > JAZNSB01. The sequence continues at coordinate 9,250 of JAZNSB010000013.1, forward strand.
CCTCTTATGTTAGGGTGGCAGGAAAGTTAAGGAGAGCCTATGATGGCTTTCTGGTAAACGGAAAATCTTTTGTTGCAAAATATTCTCTCAGAGAGTATGACAAAAGTGAGTTTGCCGAAATAATTCAGCATGACTAAGGCTATAATTGCCAGTTTTCTAAGAAAGGGGGTACATGAAGTAACCCCTTTTTATTTATGAAAAATAATAAAAAAAACACCCCAAAATTTTTTGGGGTGCGTTGAAGATTAAGGTTTTTTGGTTAGGGTTAGGTGAGCATATAAGCGAGCGCTCCTTCAAGTGAAGAATAGCTGGCCAGTAGCTCATTAGCATCATCTACAATTTCAAACAATTGTTTTTCAAAATTGTAGGTTAGAATATCAGAGAATGAGTTTTCTCCAAGGACAACACGGTTTCCGGCACATTCTCTGTTTTTCATCAAAACAGAAGGAAATGCTTGTCGTTCACCTGTGGTATAAATGGCGTAAATTGTTACGCTATCTCCTCTGATACCATTTGCTGCCTCTTGGCATAAAGCTACAAACTCTTTGGGTAATCTAAACATTGTGTTCTTTGCCCAAAATTTCTCTAACTCTTTTTTTGTAATTGGGTTTCCCCAACTGAAATGCCTGTGTTTAAACAGGTCTAAAACAGCTTTCTTCATCTTTATAATAGTATAAATGTAATTTGTCGCAAAAGGGAATATACTATTTTTGTCTAATTAAGTCAATATGTTTTTTGCGTAAAATGTGCTTTTTTTATAAAAACATGTATGCAACAGCGTTTGCAATTTTACTGAAGCTGACAATTACAACGTTATCTGTTTTGTCTCTGAGTTGATATTGCTGAGATATGTTGTCATATACCAGATAATCAAAATGAGTGTGTCCTAAAATGCTGATATATTGTTTATCGGCACGGTCAAGAGAGCTGTTTGTTGTAACGGCATTGGTAAAAACTCCGGTATAATCTTCAGCAAAAACACCGTAAAGCTCTGAAGTCTCATTTTTTATGCCATTGATATATTTGATAAACAGAAAATAATCTTCAGGAAAGACTGCTAATTGGTTCTGTGATAAAAATTCTCTGGCTTTGATGTTGTCATATACATTAGCCGGTTGGTTGCAATCAATGTTTTTGCCAGATTTTAACTGTTCAATAATTTCTTTCATGTTTAAATTCTTCCTGTTGATCTTTGTCTTGGTTGTTGATTTGTTTGTTCATTGGGTTTTGCTGTTTTGGGAATATAAACCGTTTCTAATCCAGCCAGAATGAACGGGGTTTGGGTTTTGTCATCACTTGTTGTTTCTAAGCGGTAGCAAATGTTATCGGCATTGATGTCTACAGAGTGTTCAAAACCATATTTATGTTTGTCTACGTCTTCGTTGTGGTTTATTTGTTTGGCAACAATAATTCCGTTTTCAAGTTTATAAAAGTCAATGCATATTGCCAAATTTTCCGGTCCGTTGGTTTCTTGAGGATTTTGAGCAAAAAAGTATTCATTGTCTTTAATATGTTGCTTATGATGAATGGTTATTATGGGGACAATTCCGGTATATTTATTTTTTTGGGCGATATCCAGAGGTAAATATACGCTGTGTTCTTTTTCCATGTGCTTATGTAAAGTCTCTATGTATTCTTGACTAACCCCATGGTCAAGCAAGAACATCATTAGAAACGCTCTTTTTTGTGGATTATCCAAAATATCTTGGACAAATTGTTGTTTAACAGATTGTCTGCGTTTGCCGTCTATTTCTTCAAATGAAAGGGGATGTCCGGCATGAGGTTCTCTCTTGGGATTTTTTTCTTTATATAAAATATGGGCAACATCAAAGATGGTAAGTTTTTCTATAACATCTTGCGGAATTTTTTGGTTGCTGATTGCCTGTTTTATAGGTTCTATGAGCTCACTTGTTCTGGAAAAAATTTTTAGAGCTTTAATAAAGTCAACATCGTCCCAATTAAAATATTTTGAAAATTTAGGGGTTGGTCTTTTTTCTAACGGTGTTGCTTTAAAACCTATATATTCTTTTGAATATCCGGTTGTTGCCGGATTATCTTCGGCAAAATTAAAAGAACCGTGAAAAGCTGCTCTTATGGCAATTTGTTGGTTATAATTACGGTGTTCTTTTATAAAATATGTTATTTTTTTGTTATGGGCTTTAAGCAGTTCATTAATTTCTTCTGCTGTTTGAAGTGATGGTGATCTCTTAAATTCAGATAAAATATCCTCAATCATCAGTCTTTCAATAATTTTTGCTTTGTCAAGGTCAGATATTTTTCTTTCCGGACTGATATTGTGTTTTTTTATCTGGTTGTGTGCAGTATAATTTGCACAATGATGACCTTCTATAAAAAATGGCAAACTTTCATCGTTGTTTTCTATTAATTTGTGCAGATATTTACATGCGTTGATTTTTATTTCAAGCGGACTAAGTCTTCGTCTTCTTGGCTTTTGTGGTTCTATATCGGGATTTATCATGCTTTTATCCTAAAACTTATTTGTGTTTGTATTATACGCTTATTTTTTGAAATTTTCAAATATAAATTTTATGCTTGACATTAAAAGTTTGTGATGATTTTATGTTGACGATAATTTTATGTTATCAAATGTGGATTTAACCTAAATTGTCCCACAAAAGAGGACTAAATAAGGAGGAAAATATGTTAAAAACAGCAGAAGCGGTGTCACTCGGACACCCTGATAAATCAGCAGATTTTATTTCATCTTATATTTTAGACAGGCTTATTGAACAAGATAAAAATGTGCGATATGCCGTGGAAGTTTTGTTTAAAGACAATACGGTGATTTTGGCAGGAGAAGTGGCCGGAAAGGTGTCTTTGGAAAATGTGCAAACGTATGTAAAAGAGGCTTTAAGAGAAATCGGTTATACCGAAGAATATGCCAAAATTTGGGGGAAAAACGCCTGTGAAGTCCAAAAAATTGAAGTGCTTAATCTTATCGGAAAACAATCTGAGGAAATTTCTTGCGGAGTAAAAAATAAAGGTTGGGGCGACCAGGGAGTGTTTGTAGGATATGCCTGCCAAGGAGAAAAATTGATAAATAGAGAACTTTTCTTGGCTAAAAAACTAAACGATGCTTTGTATGAAAAAGCAAAAAAATCCGATAATTTGGGGTTGGATATTAAAACTCAGATAACAATTGATGAAAATGGTGATATTAAAGTGGCAATTGTGGCAATTCCAATGTTAAAAGAAGAAAATCTAACAGATTTTATAGAAAAAATTTTGGAACAAAAACCACAAGAAATTATTGTTAACGGAACGGGAAAATATGTTTGCCACAGTTCTAAAGCAGATTGCGGAATTACAGGCAGAAAACTTGCATGTGATTTTTATTCTACTGCTTGTCCGATAGGCGGAGGAAGCCCTTGGACAAAAGATGGAACAAAAGCAGACCTTTCGTTGAACTTGTTGGCAAGGTCCATGGCAACAGAAAACCTTAAGGATAATGATGAATGTTTTGTATATTTATCATCTTGTATAGGAAGAAAAGAGTTGCCCAGTGCAACAATAAAAACAATTAAAAACGGTGTGCAAAATACAAAAGTTTTATATGCTTTTTATACTCCGGAGTGTGTTATTGAAATGTTTGGACTGGATAAACCGATATATGCAAAATTATGTGCAAGGGGTATTTCCAGTTTGGTGACTGAAGTTAAGCATATCAGTAGTTGCGTTGTCTAAAATTTCTTGTCTTTTTGACGGATTAATGTCAAGGCCTTGGGCATAAAAATGCTGGAATTTTTTTATGCCCAAAAAGCTGCCTATTTGTTTTACATATTCAAATCCTAAATGTTGACCGTTGATATATCCGCCGGAAGTTGAAAAATAAATTAATTTTTCTGCTTTACATAGACCTTTAATACCTTGTTTTGTGTATGTAAATGTAAGTCCGCTGATGCACAGATGTTCTATATAAACTTTTAAGACAGATGGAAATGAAAAATCCCATGTTGGGGCGGCAATTAAAATTAAATCTGCATCTTTAAATTGATGGGCATATCTAAACATGGGATGTGAAAAATTTTTTGCTTCAATCAATTCTTGTCTTTTGGTTAAAGTTTTTTGGTTTAGCGGTGCAATATCTGTTTTAAAAATTTGCAAAATTGTAACGTCTTGATCTTGGCAAAATGAGTTTAAATATCTTTTATAAAGTTTTGCAGTTGAAGACAGTTCTTCTCTTACACATGCATCTATTACTAAAACTTTCATGGAACCTCCTTTTTTGTTCAGATATATGTCGTATTTGTAAAAAAAACAATGTTTTGTTTGCTTTTGATTGACTTTAAAACAAAAAAGGTCCATAAAATAACAAAATTAAAGTTTATGGTAAAAAAATTATGATGAAAAAATGGAACTAAACAAATGTTTTGTGGATGCAAATTTTAAAATTGTGTATTCATATGCAGAAGCAAAGGCCATTGTAAACTGTTTTAAAGATGGAAAAACTGTGCAGGTTTTGTTTTTGGAACCAATAGGGCACAATTTTGACTTTGAAGCATCAAAAAAGGAAGTGATTGATTGGGCAAAACTTAATTTTCCGCATTATGTAGAAAAAGCAACGTTGCCGGCAATTGAAACTTGTTGTTTGGCAAATAAAGGTGAAACCTGTTTTTTACCGATTACAAGTTGCTTTTGTGCTAAAAATGCAGCAAAAGTTCATGAAAACTGGCATATGTCAGTTGATGAGATGGGATGGCCCATGTATGCTTGCAAAACAGATAAGCAGTTTAATGTTTATCCTGCTTTGAACTTGGCTTTTGATGATTCTTTAATGGACAATTTACAACAGGACAAAATTGCAGATTTTTGCTTTGATCCTATTTAGGTTGTCAAATTTTGAAGCAAAAAAAAGATGTCTGTAAAAGGCATCTTTTTTGTTGTTAAGCATATTTAAAGGTTATAGCATTATATTGCAGATAAACCAAAAAGGAGAAATATGGTGTGTAAGTTTTCTAAAAATCCGATATGCTTGCCGGATTATGATCATTGCATTTTGGGGATTAGTAATTCTATTTTGAGGTATTATGGAGCTCAAACACATGGTAAAACATTACCTGTGTTGGATGAAAAATTGCAAAAAAAATATAAAAATGTGGTTTTTATGATTTTTGATGGAATGGGTGTGGATTTGTTAAAACATCATCTTATGCCATATAATTTTTTGCGTAGGAAAATTAAGGATAATATAACCTCTGTATTCCCTCCAACAACGGCGGCTGCAACAATCTCCTTTTATAGCGCATTGCCTCCAATAACTCATGCTTGGGTGGCATGGTGTGTGTTTTCTAAAAAATATAAAAAAGTAATAGAGCTCTTTACAAATAAAAATTATTATACTCAAAAACCGCTGAAAAGTAAACCAATTACAGAAGATTTGCCATATGAACATATTTTTGAACAAATAAAAAAAACAAATAAGAATGTTACAACAACAGAAATTTTTCCACCATTTAAGCCCAATGGAGCAAAATCTGTAGAAGAACAATGTCAAAAAGTAATAAAACAAGCAGAAAAAAAAGGAAAACAATTTATTCTTACATATTGGTCAGACCCCGATCATTTAAGTCATGAATATGGTCCATATGCCAAACAGGTGAAGGCAAAAGTTAAAGAAATTAATAATGCAGTTAAAAAAATGTCAGAAAAACTGTCAGATACTTTGATTATTGTTTCTGCCGATCACGGGCATTTGCCGGTGCAAGAAGATGTGTGCTTAAATGATTATAAGGGTGTTGTGGAATGTTTGCAAGTTCCGATAAGTTTGGATAGCAGAGTGGCGGCAATTTTCTTAAAACCAAACAAAGAAATGCAGTTTAAAAAACTTTTTAATAAGTATTTTGCAAAAGATTTTATGCTCATAAAATCTGAGACGGCAATTAAACAAGGTTTGTTCGGAAAAGGAAAAATTAATCCTAAAGCAGTAGAGTTTTTAGGAGACTTTTTGATGATATCAACATCTTATAAATCTGTAAAACAAAGGCTAAAAGGCAAATTTGAAGATGACGGATTTTTGGGAGCTCATGCCGGACTTACGGAAAAAGAAATGATGGTTCCTTTGATTTTGATAGATAAAAAATAGAGGAGAAAAATATGAAAATTTTAGCAACCGGCGGATTGGGATATATTGGTTCTCATACGGTAATTGAACTGTTTGAACAGGGTCATGAAGTGGTGGTAGTTGATAATTTGATAAATGCCAACATTAAAGTGTTGGATAGGATTAATCAAATTTGCGGAAAATCACCCGAGTTTTATCAAATAGATTTAAGAGATGAAAAGGCATTGCTTAACTTACTGAAAAAACACAAATTTGACTGTTGTATTCACTTTGCCGGATTAAAAGCGGTGGGCGAATCTGTGCAAAAACCAATGGAGTATTATGATTGTAATATAGGCGGAACTTTGTCTTTGTTGAAAAATTTGGCACAGACAGGATGCAAAAACATTATATTTTCTTCTTCAGCCACAGTTTACGGAAATCCTAAAACCGTGCCGATTGATGAAAATACGCCAAAAGCAAATTGTACCAACCCATATGGCTGGACAAAAAGCATGATTGAGCAGATTTTAACAGATGTGCAATTTGCAGATAAAAGTTGGAATGTGATTTTGCTCAGATATTTTAACCCTATTGGTGCTCATAAAAGCGGAAAAATCGGTGAAAACCCCAATGGAATTCCAAATAATTTAATGCCATATATTACACAGGTGGCAATAGGCAAAAGAGAAAAACTGAGCGTGTTCGGAAATGATTATGATACACCGGACGGAACAGGTGTGAGAGATTATATTCATGTGGTGGATCTGGCAAAAGGTCATGTGAAGGCTCTTGAGGCAGTTAAAAATAATTGCGGTTTGAAAATTTATAATTTGGGAACAGGAAAAGGCTATTCTGTTTTGGAAGTGATAAATGCTTTTGAAAAAGCTTCGGGTAAAAAAATAAATTATCAGGTAGTGCAAAGAAGAGAAGGTGATGTGCCAACTTGTTTTGCAAATCCTAAAAAAGCAGAAAAAGAACTAAATTGGAAAGCAGAACTTACAATTGATAATATGTGTGAAGATGCTTGGAATTGGCAAAAAAACAATCCCGACGGATATTGATTAAAAAAATGTGTAAAAAATATAAAAAAAATTTAAAACATGTTGACTCGTTTTAAATGTCCAGATATTAATAATCATTATCACTTTTTGAGAATGACTATGAATTACTCAAGACAATATAACGCAATTTTAAAAGTTGTAGAAGAAAATCCGGTGCATCCGGATGCGGAATTTATTTATAACGAAGTCAAAAAAAAATTACCTTCAGTGGGTTTGGCAACCGTTTATAGAAACCTGAATAAAATGGTTAATGACGGCATTATTAAAAAAATAAATGGTTTGGGAGATGTGGCACATTATGATTGTAACACATATAACCACCATCATTTTATTTGTACTTTATGTGGAAATGTCTATGAT
>JAZNSB010000014.1:0-14676 GCA_045590955.1 Alphaproteobacteria bacterium
AGCCACTGGTGTTAAAATTAAGGCAGAAAATGTTTTGTCCAGTTTAGATATTTTGGTAAATAGCGGCAAAGATTTTGAATGCCGAACAACGTGTGATCCTCACATTTTGAGTACAACAGATGTTTATGAAATCATAAAACACTTAAAATCACGTGGAGTAAAAAAGTATTATTTACAAAAATATCGTCCTGTAAAAAACTGGGAAGCTCAAGATCATGAATGTGAAAAATTTTTTACAGACAGAGAAATCAAAGATGCCATGGAAGAAAATTTTCCTACATGTGGATTTAGAAAATAAAAATAATATATATAATCAAAAAGGAGGAGAATATGGCAAAAATAACGTGGAAACCTGGGACTATGTTGGCACCATTGCCTCCGGCTTTGGTAAGCTGTGGCACAGCAAAAGATGCCAATATGTTAACGGTTGCCTGGACTGGAATTATTTCAAGCGAACCAGCTATGACATATATTTCTGTCAGACCTTGCAGATATTCACACGGACTAATCAGTAAATACAAAGAATTTGTTATAAACTTGCCTAACAAACACATGGCTAAGGCCACAGATTGGTGTGGAGTAAAATCTGGTAAAGATGTCAATAAATTTGAGGTTACCGGTTTAACCGCTGCGCCATGTAGCAAAATCAAATCTGTACAAGTCCAAGAAGCGCCAATTTCTTTGGAATGCAAAGTTGTTTCTGTTACAACGCACGGAAGCCACGATATGTTTTTGGCACAAATTGTAGCTGTTAATGTAGATGATAAATATATAGATTCTACAGGAAAATTTTGTTTAGAAAAAGCAGGGTTAATTGCGTATGCACACGGATTTTATTATGAGCTTGGCAAGGTAATAGGTAAATTTGGATTCTCTGTAGAAAAGCCAAAGACAAAAAAGAAAAGACAACTGGCTCAAAAGAAATCCAGATGATAACTAAAAAAGGTATAAAAAAATACGCAATAAATTTATTGGGTATTTTTTTACTTTAAATAAGTAGTTTTATTTAAGCAGGTTTCCTTTCAGATCATAAACTTTTGTATCTTTAGAATTATCCAAAAGTTTTTGAACGTGTTTTGCCATAGCATCTTTTGCCAAAGCAGATTGAATCTGAGGTGTCGCCTGTTCTTTGGTCAAGGGTTGAGAATCTCTGATATCTTCTACCAACACTACATGATAACCGAATACAGTTTTGATTGGGGTTTCAGAAAAGGCACCTTTTTTCATGTTAAATACTGCATTTCCAAATTCTGGCACCATCATTTCTTTTCTAAAATATCCTAAATCTACAGCTTTATCTTTGGTGTATTTTGGAGCTAACACATCAAAGTTTTCTCCATTTTTAAGCTTCTCAATAACTTCTTTTGCTTTTGCTTCATCATCGGTTAAGATATGTTTTGCTCTAACTTCTTTTTCTGATTTGAATTCATTTTTATATTTTTTATAAGCTTCATTTACTGTGGCCTCTGTAACTTGTTCTTTAGCAACTTTTTCCAAATACATTCTTCTAGCCAATTCTTCTTTAAGCATATCAATTTGTTTTACATAGTCTGGATTTTCTGTAATTTTTTCTTTAATGGCTTCTTGGTATACCAATTTTCCACCTACAAAATTTTTTACCACATTTGAATAAAACTCTTCAAAAGAAACTTTGTCTTTAATGGCATCTGCGTTATTATACAGTTCTCTGATTTCTTCTACTTTGATAGTATCTTTGCCAACTTGTGCTGCTACACCATTATTACCTTCTGCCCAAGCATCAGATACAAAAGTTAAAGACGCAGCTCCCAACAATACGGTTAAAAATTTGTTCATTTAGATTCTCCTAATTTAATTAAGCTGAATCATATATAATATACTTAAGATATATTTCCAAGATATTTTTAAATAAAGGGTTTATAACTTGACTTTATTAAATATAAACACTAAATAAAACTAATGTAGTATTTTTCATGAAAGATTAATTAAAATGTTAGGAAGCATAGCACGCAAAATTTTTGGCAGCGCCAATGACAGATTTGTAAAAAGACAGGCAAAAACGGTATTGGCAATAAATTCATTTGAACCGCAAATACAAAAACTTACAGACGAACAGTTAAAACAAAAGACTCAAGAATTTAAGACAAGATTGTCACAGGGAGAAACACTTGACGACATTTTGCCTGAGGCGTTTGCGGTTGTAAGAGAAGCAGCTGTCAGAACACTTGGTCAAAGACATTTTGATGTGCAACTAATCGGTGGTATAGTTTTACACAAAGGCATGATAGCAGAAATGAAAACCGGTGAGGGAAAAACACTGGTTGCCACACTTCCTGCATATTTAAATGCACTAACCGGCAAGGGTGTTCATATTGTTACGGTAAATGATTATTTGGCTCAAAGAGACGCGGAATGGATGGGAAAAATATATCGTTTTTTGGGTTTAAGCGTAGATTATATTGTTCATGCAAAAACAGATGCTCAAAGAAAAGAAGCATATAATTGTGACATCATTTATGCCACAAACAATGAGCTTGGCTTTGATTATTTGCGCGATAACATGAAATTTTCCAGAGAAGAGATGGTTCAGCGTCCATTTAATTATGCCATTGTGGATGAGGTTGATTCCATTTTAATAGATGAGGCCAGACCTCCGTTAATTATTCCAGGTGCTGCAGAAGATTCTTCAGAAAAATATATTTTGGTAAATAAAATTATTCCGTCTTTAACAACAGAAGATTATGAAAAAGATGAAAAACAAAGAAGCGTAGTGTTAACGGAGAAGGGAATTGAGCACGTGGAAAACTTGCTTAAAGAAGTTGGCTTAATTTCGGAAGGCTCTTTGTATGACATTGGTAATGTTTCATTGGTTCATCATGTAAACCAAGCATTAAGAGCTCACAAAATGCACTTAAGAGACATTGATTATATTGTCAAAAACGGTAAAGTTGTCATCATAGACGAATTTACCGGCCGCATGATGGAAGGCAGAAGATACTCAGACGGTTTACACCAGGCAATAGAAGCCAAAGAGGGGGTTCAAATTCAGTCAGAAAACAGAACTCTTGCTTCTATTACATTCCAAAATTATTTTCGTCTGTATCCTAAATTGTCCGGCATGACAGGCACAGCCATGACGGAAGAAGCAGAGTTTGCAGATATTTATGACTTATCTTGTGTTGAAATTCCAACCAACAAACCGGTTAGCAGAGTTGACTTGGAAGATGAAATTTACAGAACAAAAACAGAAAAGTATGCCGCCATTATAGACACCATTTTAGATTGCCATAAAAGAGGACAGCCTGTTTTAGTTGGTACCACGTCAATAGAAAATTCCGAATTAGTTGCATCAATGCTCAGAGCAAAATCAAATGTAGCATTTGAAGTTTTAAATGCGCGTCATCATGAAAGAGAAGCATACATCGTTGCGCAGGCAGGTGTTCCTGGCGCCATTACCATTGCCACCAACATGGCAGGCCGAGGCACAGACATTCAGCTTGGCGGTAATTTGGAAATGCGTTTGCAAGAAACCCTTAAAGGAGAAGAAACGCCTGAACAAATCCAAGAAATAAAATTAAAACTTGCTGAAGAAATTCAACAAAACAAAAACAAAGTTTTGCAAGCCGGCGGTTTATACATTCTTGGAACGGAAAGACACGAATCACGACGCATAGATAACCAACTTAGAGGTCGTTCCGGTCGTCAGGGAGATCCCGGAACTTCTAAATTTTATCTTTCATTGGAAGACGATTTAATGAGAATTTTCGGTTCTGAAAGAATGGGCTTGATGCTCAAGCGTCTTGGTTTGCCTGAAGGAGAGGCTCTTGTTCATCCGTTTATTTCTAAAGCTTTAGAAAAAGCTCAAGGTAAAGTAGAAGAAAGAAACTTTGATATCAGAAAGAACTTGCTCAAATATGACAATGTAATGAATGATCAACGCAAAGTCATTTACGAACAAAGAAAAGAATTAATGGAAGCTGCAGATGTGTCTGAAACATTGCAACAAATGAGAGAAGATTATCTTATTGAAGTTGTTGATTCCTTTATTCCTTACGGTAGTGCTCCAAAAGATTGGGATACAACATCTATGCAGGCAGAAATCGCCAGAATTACCGGGTTTAATTTGCCGATTATTAACTGGTGCAATGAGCCTCAAATAGATGCCCCAAAACTTGAAGATAAAGTTATTGAAGCGGTTGAACAACACCTTAAAGAAAAGAATGCTTCAGTAGAACCGCAAATTGTTAAAATGGTAGAAAAATCCATTTTATTGCAGGTTTTAGACCAGCTTTGGATTGATCATATTGCAACTTTGGATTATATGCGATATACCATTGTTTTGCGTGCTTATGGGCAAAAAGATCCTCTTAATGAATATAAAAAAGAAGCATTTTCAATGTTTTCAAATATGCTTAACTCATTAAGAGAAAAAACAACATTTTTAACCTGTAGAGCGATGGTAGAAAATGCCTCACAAGAAGAATTAAATGCACAACGTCGTCGTAATTTTAATATGAAAGAAATTCATGAAGATTATAATGAAACAACAGCTCCGGCAAATAATGAAGAAGAAAAATCTGCTCCTTTTCAATATGCTCAAAGCCAACAAATAGATCCTAATAATCCGCAAACATGGGGAAAAGTTTCTCGTAACGATTTATGTCCTTGCGGTTCCGGCAAAAAATATAAACATTGCCACGGAAAAATACAGTAATAAAAAAGGTGCATAAAGCACCTTTTTTATTGTCTGATAAATTTTATGCGCTCAGCAAAACATTTGCAGCGGCTCTTGCTTCATCGGTAATGTTTTGTCCTGATAGCATGCGGGCAATTTCTTCTTTTCTGTTTTGCATATCCAACAATCGGATGTTTGTTAAAGTTGTGTTGTCTTGTGTATTTTTTTCCACTTTAAAATGGTTTGTAGCATTTGAAGCCACCTGCGGTGAATGAGTAACCACCAACACCTGAAAGTTTTCTCCAAGTTTTGCCAAACGTTGTCCCACAGCTTGAGAGGTTGCGCCTCCAATTCCTGTGTCTATTTCATCAAAAATCATGGTTTCCACACTTGAAGAATTTGCCAAAACAACCTTAAGTGCCAACATAAATCGTGCCAGTTCTCCGCCTGATGCAATTTTGTTTATTGGACCTTGCGGTGTTCCTATATTTGTTGAAACGGTAAAGGATATATCATCTAAACCATATTCATCCCATAAATTTTCAGGTTTTTCTTCAACAAAAGTTACAAATTTTGCTTTTTCCATTTTAAGGGGGATTAATTCTGCCGAAACTTTTTCATCAAGTTTTTTGGCGGCATTTTTTCGTTCTTTACTCAAATTTCTGGCACATTCCACATATTTTAATTTTGCAGCTTCTTCAATTTGTTTGAGTTCAAAAATTTTTTCCTGATTAGAATCTATTGCTTGCAGTTTATGATTAAAATCATCTAACAAATCAGGTAAATCATCAATAGATGTTCTGTGTTTTCTTGCTAAATCTTTTAAGGCAAAAAACCTTTCTTCTATTGCATTTATGTCATCATCTTCTAAATTAATATCTGCTTGAGCCTGTTCAATTTGGTTTATTGCCTCAGAAGTATTAATCAGTGCATTTTCCAATGTTTGTTGAAGATTTTCATATTTATTTTGTGTCAAAACATTAATTCGGTCTATTGCTGTCTGTGCTTTTCTTACTGCGTCTGTCACATCATAATTTACGCATAGGTTTTGGAAAGCATTATTAAGGTTTTCAATGATTTTGCCTGCATTTGCCAACTCTATTCTTTTTTGATTAAGTTCATTTTCTTCGCCTTTCAGCGGTTTTATTTTTTCTAATTCTTCGGCCCAAATTCGCAAATTATCTTCTTCTGTTTTTGCTTGTAAGAAAAGTTCTTCTTCTTTTTTTACATTAATTTTTGCAGTTTTATATTCATCAAAAGCGGTTTTAACAATTTTCCGTAAGTCATTTAGTTCGGCAAAAGCATCTAACACGTGAATATGTGTTGCAGAATTAAGAAGTCCGTGATTGTCAAACTGACCATGAATTTCAACCAAGTTTTTTCCTATTTCTTTAAGTAATTTTACGCTAATAGGTTGGTCGTTTACAAAAATTTTATTTTGTCCCAAAGAATTGATAGAGCGCTTTATTATTAAAATATCATCAAAATCTATCTCGTGTTCTTCCAGCAAAGCAAACAGAGGGTGATTTTTATTTTCTGGCAAAGAAAATTGTGCTGTAACAGATAGCTTTTCTTGTCCTGCTCTAATTAATGAGGTATCCCCTCTTGCACCTAAGGCAAGTCCGAGAGAGTCTAACAAGATAGATTTTCCTGCACCGGTTTCTCCGGTAAGCACACTCAGACCTTTTGCAAAGTCTATATCCAGTTTTTCAATTAAAACCACATTTCTTATAGACAAATTTAACAGCATTTTTTATTCCACAATTTTGAGAGCTTTTTTGGTCCAAGAAGATTTTGGATAATTATATTTCAAAATTTTTGCAGCTACGGTTGCTTCGTTTTTAAGCCCCAATATAGTATATAATTCTGTCTGACGATATAAGGCTTCTGGAGCATGAGAAGTGTTTCTGTATTTTTTTACCACTTCAGAAAATCTATTTAATGCAGACAAATAATTATTTTTGTTCAAATAAAATCTGCCCACTTCCATTTCTTTTCCGGCCAAATGGTCATTTACCAAAATCATTTTGTTTTTTGCATCTTTAGCATATTTTGAATTAGGGAATCTTTTAATAACATCTCCCAATGCTTCTTTTGCTTTTTGGGTGTTTTCTTGTTCTTTTTCAACAGAGCTTATCTGGTCATAATAGCACAAAGCTTTTAAATAATATGCATATGCAATTTCTTTATTTCCGGGATGAAATTTAATAAATCTGTCAACACTGAGCAAAGCATCATCATATTGCTTTTCATTATAATATGCATAAGCTCCAAACAACTTTGCTTTCACGGAAAGTTTTGAATAAGGATATTCCAATTCTAACTGTTCAAAAGTTTTTGCCGCATTTTTGTAATCTGTTTTTTGCATATAAGACTGAGCTTTATTATACAAAGCCTCTGCTGTTTGAGGTTGTTCAACGGTTTGTGAAGCACAGGCACACAATAAAAACAAGCAAGCTAAAGATATATATTTTTTCATTTTTCCACCATTTCAAAATTTTGTTCATCTGCAAAGACACGTTTTAATAGTTCGTTGGTATGATAATGACCTGTTCTTGAGGCGGTTAATTCTCCCAAAACAGAAAATCCGGACAAATATAAATCGCCTATTGCGTCCAAAACTTTGTGATTTACACATTCGTTTTGTACTCTAAAACCTCCTTCATTTAAGATTTTTTCCCCGTCAAGGACCACGGCATTATCCAGGCTACCACCTTTAATCAGCCCAATAGATTGCAAATAATCAATCTGATATTTTTCACAAAAAGTTCTGCATGGAGCAATTTTGGTTTTAAATGTTTCTTCTGTAATTTCTCCGTTAAATTCCTGATGACCTACAATTTTAGAAGGAAAGTCTATTTCAAAATTAATTTTTAATGTATCTGCCGGCTTGATAGATGTTTTATTTCCTTTGTCGTCGGTAAAAGATACTTCTTTGAGAATTTTTAAGAATTTTTTCTCTGCGTTTTGTTCAACCAGTTCTGCATTGCCCAAAGCGTCTACAAACATTTGTGCACTTCCGTCCATAATTGGCATTTCTTGATTGTTTATTTCAACCAAAGCATTATCAATGCCTTTAATATACATAGCGCTCATAAAATGTTCCACGGTAGATACTAGATTTCCGTCTTTATCTCCAAGACAAGAACAGTTTTTTGTATCTACAATGTTGCTATATAGGGCAGGTAACGGTTTTGCATTTTTATCAACCCTTACAAACTGAATGCCGAAATTTTCTTCAGCAGGTTTAATCACAATTGTAGAATCGCAACCGCTGTGCAATCCGATACCTTTGATTGTAAGAGCTTTTTTAATAGTTTTTTGCTTCATGTTAAATCCTTAAAATTTTTTTATACGGGCGATCTGTAAGCCGGGTTTTGTATCTTTGTTTCCAAAGACGATAGCTATTAATCTGGGCCAAATGTTACCATGTGGCTCGTTGCGACTTACCTCTGGAGAAGAGTGGAAACTCTCTTTGTTGTTTGCAGAGCAAACACTCCTAACTTAGTCTTGCATCAAACAGGGTTTACCTTGCCAAAAACATTACTGTTTTTGCGGTGAGCTCTTACCTCGCCTTTTCAACCTTACCAAACAAAAGTTTGGCGGTAATTTTCTGTGGCACTTTCCCTTGGGTTTCCCCAGCCGGACGTTATCCGGTGTTTTGTTTCCAAGAAGCCCGGACTTTCCTCACTGTTTTGCAGCGCAGCTATCCGATCGCCCAAGCCCAAAAATAATGTATTTTTCTTCTGTTTGCAACATTTTTTAAAGATTAAACCAGATATACACATATATAATTTTTTGTTATTTTTTTATCCACATTTTTTTTGCTCAAAAAAATGGCAGATTTTAGGGATAAAAGATTTAAATCACAAAAAAAATACAGAACAAAAACAGAACAGTTAATAAATGTTAAAAATTTCCATTGATTACCATAAAATCCCATGATATACCATATTATGTTTTTGAGTTAATCGTTTTGTGTATGGAAACAATGGCAAAATCATTTTTGTTTTTAGATACCGTAATCAATAAAGTAGACGCAAAGGGCAGGGTTTCTTTGCCATCTGATTATCGCAGTATTGTAAAATCATTGGATTCAGATATTGTTTGCTATCGTTCTTTAACATCTCCTTGTATTGAAGGTTGTCCGGAAGATTTGTTGGATAAATTAGCTTCTCAAATGGAAGATTCGTTAGATTTCTTTTCTCAAACACAAGATGACTTAACCAATCTTATCTTCGGAGACGCAAAAAAGTTTACTTTTGATTCAACCGGAAGAATTATGCTCACAGAAAAGCTTTTGCGACATGCTCAAATAACAGATACGGCAGTTTTTGTTGGAAAAGGTAGAAAATTTCAAATTTGGAGTGAGAAGAATTGGCATGAAGAAGAACGTAAAATCAGAGAAAACGTTCTAAAGAATCGCCCATCACTTAAAATTACGGAGGCAAAAGCTTAATGTCAGAAGCTCAGCATATTCCGGTAATGTTAAATCAGGTTTTAGATGCACTTTGTGTTGCAGACGGCAAAACATACGTTGATGCTACTTTTGGTTTTGGGGGATATACATCTGCCATTTTAGAAAAAGCAAATTGTAAGGTGATTGCTTTAGATAGAGACCCCAATGTTTTGCCCAGAGTAAAAGAGCTTTCAGAAAAATATGGTGACAGATTTTGTTTTATTCAGTCAGAATTTTCAAAAATTGCGGAAGTTATCAATCATAATGTAGATGGTGTGGTTTTTGATATTGGTGTTTCATCAATGCAATTAGACCAAGCTCACAGAGGTTTTTCTTTTTCAAAAGAAGCTCCGTTAGATATGCGTATGTCTTGCAGTGGTATTAGTGCCGCAGATATTGTAAATGAATATAAGCAAGAAGAAATTGCTTCTATATTATACAATTTTGGACAAGAAAGAAAATCCAGACAAATTGCAGATAAAATTTGCCAATATAGAAGAGTGCAACCTATTGAAACAACCACGCAACTGGCACAAATCATATATTCCGTCTTGCCAAAACGTGGTCAAGATACAGATCCGGCCACCAGAACATTTCAGGCACTAAGAATTGCAGTAAATGATGAATTGGGACAATTAGAACAAGGTTTGGTCGGAGCAAGCAAAATTTTAACACCTTCTTCGCGTTTGGTGGTAGTAAGCTTCCATTCGTTAGAAGACAAAATCGTTAAAGAATTTTTCAACCAAAAATGTGGTAAAAATTGCGGAGTATCCAGATATTTGCCACAACCTGTTCAACCCGCAGCAGACATTATTTTTACAGAATGTTCAAAAGCTATTTTGCCAACTGCAGAAGAAGTTTTGCAAAATAGAAGATCTCGTTCTGCCAAAATGAGGTATGCCATAAAAAAATAACTTTGCAAACCCAGAAAGGAAACGCAAAATGACGAAGACAAAATTATTTGTGATTGGATATATACTATTTTTGCTTGTTGGAATCAGCTTTATGCTTGCCATGAAATTCACGGTTGGCAATTTGGAAAAAGAGCTTGTAAAAATAAATGCCAGCATCCAACAAGACATGCAAAGTATCCATATCTTAAATGCAGAATGGTCTTATTTAAGTTCTCCTCATCGTCTTCGTATGCTCACAGAAAAATATATTTTTCTAAAACCTGTAAAAGCTGAACAAATTATTAACTATTCTGAGTTACCATTTGACAATAATGTTTCAGATTCTTCCAGACGTTCCAAGGCAAGAAGAAGCCTTGCAGATAAAGCGTGGAAAAATAGAGGCATGAAAAAACTTGTAAATGTACAACGCTAGAGAATGGTTAAATGCTTTCAAAAATATTGGGCATTTTAAAGCCTTCTGCAAAAACAGAAAGTTTTAATGCAAGAGTGGGCAAAGAATATACAGTTGCGGGAAACTTGTTTAAAGAACAAGATCCTATAAACGTATGCAAGCACAGAATGAAGCTTGGAATGGGGGGCTTTATTTTCTGTTTTTGCGTCATTATCTTCAGATTGTTTGATGTTTTAAGTTTTGCAGAGCAAAACAATGGTAATAAGTCTGTTTTACAAGCGTCTGCTCCCAAAAGACAAATGATTAGAGCAGATATTGTAGATGCCAATTCTTCATTGCTTGCAACAAGCCTGCCAACCGTAATCTTAAATGCGCTTCCTAAAAAAATACTTTCTTATGAAGATGTTGCCAGACAACTTTCCAGTGTTATAGATGATATGACATATGAAGAAATTTATGCCAAAATTAATAGACCAAAAGCACACACTGTAAACGTAAAAAGAAACATAACTCCCACATTACAACAAACCATACACAATATGGGCATTCCCGGAATTGTTTTTGAAAAACAGGTTTCCAGAATTTACCCTCACAGAAATTTATTTTCACACTTAATTGGCAGAGTAAACACAGAAGGCAAAGGTGTTTCCGGTGCAGAAAAGTTTTTTGATGACAGGTTAGAAAATTCTCAGTTGCCACTAGAACTTTCAGTAGATGCTGCAATTCAAGAAGTTATATCTACCGAGCTTTCAAACGCCATGAAAGAATATAAGGCAAAAGGCGCATATGCCATTTTAATGAATGTAAACAATGGTGAAATTGTTTCCATGGTATCAAAACCAGATTTTAATCCCAATATCAGACAAACCAAAATTGGTCCGCAACATTTTAATTTTATTGTTTCCGGTATATATGAACCAGGTTCTGTGTTCAAGGTATTTAATACTGCACTGGCTTTAGAAAGTGGCAAAGTTAAGGCATCTCAAATGTTTGATGCAACAAAACCGATAAAAATAGGAGGTCATACCATAACAGACTTTCACGGAGAAAACAGATGGATGAATATGTCAGAAATTTTGATATATTCTTCAAATATCGGTTCAGCTCAAATTGCTTTTCAAGTTGGTAAAGAAGAACAAAGAGAATTTTTGGATAAGCTGGGATTTTTTGAGCCGTTAAAGATAGAATTGGCAGAAGGAAGCCGTCCTATTTTCCATAAGGTGTGGAGAGATTCTACCTTGGCAACCGTATCATATGGTCACGGCATTTCAGTAAGTCCACTTCAAATAATTTCTGCATTTAGTGCTATGGTAAATGGCGGTATATTTTACAAACCCACAATTATGAAGTTAAACGGGAGTGTTCCTGAAGGTAAGCGAGTTATTTCATATAATACATCAAAACAACTCAGAAAGATGTTAAAAGGTGTTGTAGAAAAAGGCTCAGGTAAATCTGCAAATGTATTGGGATATGATGTTGGTGGTAAAACAGGCACGGCAAACAAACTTTCTAACGGCAGATATGTAGAAAACGGTAAAGTTTATAGCACATTTATTTCAACATTTCCTGTATCATCTCCGCAATACGCTTTAATGGTTATTATAGATGAACCGCAAATTACTTCAAAAGCTTTGCAAAGAGCAGCAGGTTGGAATGCTGTTCCAACATCGTATAACATAATCAAACAAATAGCTCCTCAGCTTAATATCAAGCCGGATAGCAGTGTTGATGAGTTGACACAAAAATTAATAAACATTTCTTATGAGCAATAAAAAAAACCTCCCGTTTTGGGAGGTTTTTTTAGGTTTTATTCTTGTTCATATTCCTTTTTTTGTTTCAAAAAATAATAAATTCCAACCGGAATTGAAACCACATAAATTGCGGCAGAAATTCCCATTGTTGTCCATGGCATTGTAATAATAAATGTTGCAAACACTGCCACCAACATCATAATCGGCAACACCATGCTAGAAGGTATTCTCATCTTCTTTAAAGATGGAGTAGGAATTTTGCTCACTTGCAAGAAAGCAATAAGCACAATTACCAATGCACAAAACCAGTTAGAGCGCAAAAAAGAGCTTTGCGGAAAGTCAAAAGACACAATAACCGGCATAATACATAACAGCGCTGCAGCCGGAGCCGGCACGCCAACAAAGAAATTATGCCAATAAGCAGGAGGCTCTTCTGCATCTAACATGGTGTTAAATCTAGCCAATCTTAAAGCACTTCCGATTGCCATCAACAGACAAATAAACCAACCAAATTTTGGCAAATCAAACAGAGTCCATCTGTAAATCAAAATTGCAGGAGCCACACCAAAACTTAAAAAATCTGACAAAGAATCAAGTTCTGCCCCAAATTTTGTAGATCCTTTTAGCAATCTTGCCACTCTACCGTCCAAACCGTCAAGCATTGCGGCAATAAATATGCAAAATACGGCATAAGGCCAGTTTTCTTGCACAGAAAAACGAATAGAAGTTGCACCTGCACAAAGAGCGCACATTGTTACAATGTTTGGTGCAATTTTTCTAAAAGGTAAACTTTTAAGTTTTGATTTTACGGCAATTTTTTTAATCATAATATCTGTCCTTCCACAGTTTTTTGTTCAGCAGTTAAATTTGCAATAACGGTTTCTCCGGCTACCATTGTTTGTCCCAAGCATACCATAGGTTCCACGCCTTCAGGCAAATAAACGTCCAGTCTTGAACCAAATCTGATTAATCCAAAACGTTCTCCGGCTTTATATACCTGTCCTTTTTTTGCAAAACACAAAATTCGTCTTGCTACCAAACCGGCAATTTGCACAAAAGCAATTTCTTTTCCGCAAGTTGTTTTCATTGCGATTAATTGGCGCTCATTGTCTTTGCTAGCTTTATCCAGAGTCGCATTAAAGAATTTTCCGGGAACATATTCTGTTTGAATAACTTCTCCTTCTGCCGGCGCTCTGTTAACGTGAACATTGAAAACACTCATAAAGATGCTTACTCTTGTAAACTCTTTTCCTTTCATTTTGAGTTCTTCCGGAGCAGGTACTTTTGCAATCATTTGTACCGTTCCGTCTGCAGGAGAAAGCACTACGTCTTTAATTTGCGGAGAAACTCTGTCCGGATCTCTAAAGAAATAATAACACCATACGGTCAGAATTAATCCAATCCAGCCCAAGAAGTCACAAACAAGAGCCAAAAGAATTGAAATTGCGGCAAAAATGCCCACAAATCTCCAACCTTCATTGTTTATTGTCGGAAGAATATATCTTCTCCAAGAAATTTTGAATGTTTTCATAATCATACACCTTTAAAAAATTAATCTTTGAAGATGTAAACATATTTTTACAAAACAGACAAGTTTTTTATTGCATTTATTGAAAAATAGATTATAAAGTGTTTTTGAAAGATGCGCTTGTGGCGGAACAGGTAGACGCTGCAGACTTAAAATCTGTTGGGAGCAATCCCGTGCCGGTTCGATTCCGGCCTAGCGCACCAATAAAAAATCCAACCTTTTAGGTTGGTTTTTTTTTGGCATGAGCTAGCGGAAGCGAACCGGTGTGTGCCGGTTTGACTACAAGCGAGAGCGATACGGGTGTATCGCGGTTTACGAGCGCAGTAGCAACAACAGTATTCCGGCCTAGCGCACCAATAAAAAATCCAACCTTTTAGGTTGGTTTTTTTTTGGCATGAGCTAGCGGAAGCGAAGCAGAGCTTTGCATTGATTGTGTTGATGAGATACAAGAGATGATTGAAACAGAAAACTTCCAAATTAACACACCAATAAACCGCCGAAGAGCTACACTTTTCTTGGTTGCTTGTTATTTCTGCTCTACAATAGAACCAATTGAATATCTACTCGAGCAAGGAAGCGAAATCAATAGAACCGACATATTTGGCTACAATGCGATAATGTCAGTGATTTTGAACGAAAATATGACTGATGAGCAAAAACTAGATGTAATTCAGATGTTAATTGATAAAGGCTGTGATGTAAATTGGCTCAATTACCAACGCGAAACAGCCCTTCTTATCGCATTAGAACGAATAGAAATAGATATAGCAAACCTACTTTTAGATAATGGTGCAGTGATTTATAAGGAATAAGCCCACTAAACAATAAATTTTCCTACAAAACTGCTACTTTTTATAAAGTAGTGGTTTTAGTTTATGTTATTTTAGAAAATATTATAATTTCTTAAAAAGATTACGCTATTGGAAAGTTTTTTAGATTTTTCTTAAAAAGTTATTGAAAAATATATTTTTTTGGTTAT